>JALVLD010000068.1 GCA_027033525.1 Candidatus Dojkabacteria bacterium | reverse complement strand
GTATAGATTATCAGGCAGTGTTAGAGACAGATTATGGTTCTATTGTGATAGATTTATATGAGGACATAGCTCCACAAAATGTTAATAACTTTATATATTTGGCTAGAAAAGGATTTTATAATAAGAATTGTTGGCATAGGATTATTACTAATGTTTTGATTCAAAGTGGAGATCCAACTTGTTCAGGGAAAGGTGGGCCAGGTTATTATATTGAAGATGAAATAAACGATAGGACGCCTAAATTTGCACCTGGCATAGTGGGGATGGCTAGTTTTGGGAAGGATAAGAATGCAAGCCAGTTTTTTATTATAGCTAGTAAAGCACCTACACATTCTTTAGGAGAGTTAGATGGTAAATATACTGTAATAGGCAAAGTAATTAAAGGAATGGATATTGTAGACAAAATTGCTGCTGTATCTTCTAAGAATGGTAAGCCAGTAAAAAGGATTTTGCTAAATAGAGTTTCTATTCTTGAGAAGAAGAAATAGATAGTAGCAGTAGCTTTCTATACCTATTTATTTTTAGTTTTTTGCAATAAAGGTAAAAGAGAAAGAATAGAAAATAGTTTGGGAGTCAAGTTAAAGGCATCATTGCGAAGTTGACGCGTACTTATGAAATAATTTGCTTTAGTTTTGTAACTTCAATTTTGGCTGTTTCTATACTTTTGAGCCCCGGCGTTTCTAGTACCACTGGAATATGGGCTAATTTGGGATGATTAATAAAACGTTTTAGGGCGAGAAGCCCTATGGTACCTTCGCCTAAGTTTGCATGTCTATCTTTGTGTGAGCCTAGTTCTGTGGCAGAATCGTTTAAATGAATCAGTTTTATATTTTCTATGCCTAAATATTTTTCCATTTCCTCTATAACTGCATCTGGGCTATTTTTAATATCGTAGCCTGATGCCCACATATGTTGGGTATCAATGCAAAATTTTATACGCTTGGGATCAATAGAATTCTCGCGTAATTTACTGAGTTCTTCAAAAGTGTCTCCAATGATTTGTCCGGCACCAGCTGTTGTTTCTAGTAAAACTGTACCACCACGTGAATTTTCTAATATGTAATTTAGGCCTTTTTGTACGCGTTCTATTGCTTCTTCGCTGCTTGTTACATGTTTGGCAGAGCCCGGGTGTACAACGACGCCACCTACTTTTAGATCAGAATTGTATTTGGGTGCAATGCTATTTACATCAAACATAAAGTTTAAATACGAAATAACTGCCATTTTTGAAAGATGAAATTTTTGTTTGTCTGGGTTGGCAAGATTTATTAAATAAATAGCATGAGCAAATATAAGTTTTAATTCTGGATATTTTTTCTGTTCTTTAACCATACTTTCTATTTGGGCAGTATCAATATCCTTTGTTATCCAACGTTGAGGTGCAGATGGATGAATTTGTACAGCAGATACGTTTAGAGTTTTAGCATTTAAGATAACATTTTTTAAGCCTCCAGCAGCGGAAACATGGGCTCCCCATAAACGTTTCATATTTAAATTTTACCACAGTACAATTAAGAGTGTAGGTTGGTATACGGCGAGTCCGCTCGAAGGGAGTTTTGCAGGCCGGTGAGGCGTGTGGCTCTCGGGATGGTGGTCGCGACGGTGGTGTTGATTGCGGTTGCAGTGGGCCATGTAGTCTGGGTGCTAGGG
>JALVLD010000067.1 GCA_027033525.1 Candidatus Dojkabacteria bacterium | reverse complement strand
CTAATAAACACCGCATTTGCTCTTGCGGTATTACAAGGAACAGAGCTTAAGGCTTTCAAGCAAACAGAGGCTGCAGTGTTAAGTACGCAGCAAGCTGAAATTGTTACTGTTAAGCCGCCTGTGCATTTCTTAGAGATTTTTAAAAAGGATACTAAACAAAAGGCAAAAGTAGTATCGCATAAAATAGATAAGAATACAGTTTTAAAAACCAAAAAAATTATGGCCGTGCGTGCTTTTTTCAAGAAATATAATGCACCTTTATACAAAAATGCAAAGGATTTTGTAGAAGCGGCTGAAAAATATAAGCTTGATTACAGATTAATGCCTGCTATTAGTATTGTTGAATCGAGTGGTGGCAAGTATTTATTTAAGCCGCATAATCCGTTCGGCTGGGGCAAGCACGGGTATCCTAGCTTCAAAGCTGCTGTTTATGACGTTGCACGTGGTCTTTCTTTGTACTATTACCGGCTTGGCTTAAGGGATCCACGTTCTATTGGTTATAAGTATAATCCCGTGACTCCACGTGCTTGGGGTAGCAAGGTTTATAGATTGATGCAACAGATGCCTAAATATTAGAACTTTTGCAAATTTTTGCACAGGCTATTTTTTTGTTGTTACTTTGACTTTATTGGCATTTGTGATACTGTAGGCGTTAATAGTTCCTTTGGGCATTATTATTAAGGTCTCTTGTTTTAGCGTTAATTGGGCAGCTGTGCAACCTGAATTGCAGGTCTCATGATTAAATAGATGTGTAATTGCCCCTTTTGCATTTATAGCAACAATGTCATAGTTTTGTAGTAGAGTAGAGGGGAGTGTAATAGTAGTTTTAAGTGGGATTAGCAGCATAATAGCTTGTGGAGTACTGTGTAATTTCATTTGTTTGGCAGTTGAAGATAAATCTTGGTTTCTAAATACAAAACACTTGGCAGTGTATACTACGGGAGGTATACTGTTTATTTGTATACTTTTAGGCTTGTCACATTTACTTAGGTTTTTGATTATTTTAATAATTAACTGGTTTATTATATTTGCATCTTTATTGTGTGTAATTGAGGTTTGTGTTGCCTTGTTGTGTTTTTTGGGTTCAATGCGAATTGTTCCATGTAGATATGTTGTAGGACTATGGTTATTAAAAGTTGCAGCAAGTAGTAACAAAGTAATTAATCCGCCTAGACCAACTAAGGTTTTCTTTATAGTTTTAAACATGTTATATTATTGTATAATACGACTAAATTACCTGCAAAATTATGGCTGGTGTTAATATCGTTGTAGTACAAGCTGGAAAGCCTAAAACCTTGTGGATGGATATTTGGACGTTTGCGAATTATCCACTTTTTTTTGTAAAGTGGTGGTTTCGTGGCTTTGTTCCTTATCTTGCTCAAGTCGTGCGCAGATTGGTGATCGGTGGATGGCGGTATTTATCTCTCGGGTTGCTTTTAAGACGTTTTTGGGCGCCTTGGAAAAACGTAGATAATATTGCGGGATGGTTCACCGGGTTGGGAATCAAGTTAATATATTTTTTAGTTGTATTTCCGATATGGTTAATATATAGTATTTTTTTGTATATTCTTCTAATTGTAATAATGTTTATTTGGTTTATTCCTTTAATAATTTGGTTTTTAAAGCGCAGTGGCACACTCTTTGGATAGTCAGTCAGCTTATAAAATACAGGATGTTGTAAAATGCGGCAATTCTGTGTTTACATTTAGTTTAAAGGATTTACAGGTATTATTAAGGCGTTATAGCCTAAATAGCGTTTTTTTGGTATTTATGACTTGGATATTAAGCAGTTTGTTTGTGGGAGTAGGTGCATGGGGTATTTTTATGGGGGTGGGGGAATTAGATATTTTTTGGATTTCGTTAGGGGTTAGTTTAATAGTTACAGGATTGGGGGTCATTGCTTTCTGGAAATTGGGATTTGTTAAGCCTGCACGATTTTTATTGCCAATAATTTACAAAAAACGATGTAATTTAAAGCAGCCTGTTTATAATGTATTAGACTTTTTGGCCAAAGATAGTATTTCTATTTTATCTTTAATTGCAAAGAAAGAATTTAATCAATTAAAAGAGGCAAGTAATGAAATTATAGATGTATGGCAAAGGGGCGTGCTGGGGAATTTAGACCTTAAGCAGTTGGTAGCTTATTACACCAAACGTCAGAGTTTATCAAATACTAGTGAGGAAGGCATATTAGTTTCTATCTTAAAGGAGAGCTTGCTTTGGGCGACCTCGTATGCTGTACGGTTTAAGGCCACGTATATAACTAATGATTTAATATTTTTAGGTTTTTTAAAAACCTTAAACATAGACGATGTATTATCTTCTCAATTTCAGATAAGTTTAGAAGACGTTGAAAAAATAGTTTTGTGGCATACGAATAATAAACGTGTCAAGTTTCTACATTCTTTTCTTAATATTTTTGCACCAATTGTGCATATTCGTGGGGTTGCAGATTCATGGTTTATTGGGTTCACGTTTTATATTTCCCATATGAGTACAGATATTGTTGAGTATTTAAGATATAACCCTGGGGTGTATAATCTTGCACATCCTGGGCTTGATCAAAAATTGATGGAGGTGCTTTTAAAACCCGTTACACCCAATGTTTTGTTGGTAGGGGCGCCAGGAACTGGCAAAACAAGTATTGTATATGGTTTGGCCCAACGTATTGTAGAGCAAGATGTACCCAAGGCTCTTTTGCATAAGCGTATATTTGCAATAGATTTAAACAAGATGTTAAGTTTTGTAAATGAGGTCGGTGGAGTCGCTCAGTTTATGGCATATCTTGAAAACGAATTAAAGCAGTCGCCCGAGGTCATATTTTTTATTGATGACATAGCTCTTTTATTTGAAGGTAGCACGCAACGAGAGCTTTTATTGCAGCTTATTAGCTTATTGTCTAAATACAATGTACCTATCATTGCAACAATGACTTTTGCAGATTATGCAAAGTTTAAGGTTGACTATAGCACCTTGGCAGTAAACTTCGAAGTTATAGAAGTGCCAGAGTCAACTGAGGATGCAGCATATACAATTCTTACAACAAAGATTGCCGAAGCTGAAGCTAAGTATCATATTAGAATTTTGTTCCCAGCGTTATCGGAAATCATACGATTAACTAAAATATACATGCCAGCAGATAAATTCCCCAAAAAGGCAACCGTAATATTCGATAAAGCATTGGCAATCGCCTCAGCCCAACGTGCTACTGCACTGACTCCCGAGATAGTACGTAAGACAATTGAGGATACAGTAAAAATAAAAATTGGGGTTGAAGATAAAGAAGCAATTAACAAATTAATGCACTTAGAAGCACATATTCACCAGCGTTATGTTAACCAAGAGTATGCAGTACACGAACTAGTAGAAGCTTTAAAGCGTGCACGTTTGCAGTTAGCTGATACTAAGCGCCCAATTGGCGTATTTTTATTTTTAGGGCCTACTGGTGTAGGTAAAACATATTTAGCTAAAATAGCTTCTGAAGAATTCTTCGGTGGGCAACACCGTATTATCCGCGTAGATTTATCGCAATACAAACTACCAACAGATATTCCGCAAATTTTAGAAACATTATCTCAAGTTAGATTAAGTCCATATTCTTTGATCTTACTAGATGAATTTGAAAAGGCTCATCCAGATATACATGATATGTTCCTTAGGTTATTTGATGAAGGAGTGATCAAGGATTCAAGGGGAGAGGAGCTTTATTTTACTAATTCTTTAATTGTTGCTACAAGTAATGTGGGAAGTAGAGAGATTCTAGACGCAGGCACAGATTATGAAAAAGCAAAACAAATTATCACAGCCTTATTGCCAAAATATTTTAAGCCTGAGCTTATCAATCGTTTTGATAGCGTTATAATATTTAGAGCTTTAACCCAAGAAGAACTTTTAAAGGTAGCAGACTTATTAATGCTAGAGTTGCGTTTAGAATTAGATCAAAAACACATTCGGCTATTATGGGATAACTCTGTACTAAAGCTTATAGTGAAAAAATCCTATGATCCATTAATGGGTGCACGTCCCATTAGAAGATTTATCGAAAAGCAGATTAAATCATTAATTGCCAATTACATCTTAACCTATAAATCTAAGCACGGTAAATTGCCACCTGTAGTAGACCTGCGGCCGCATAAACAAAATAAAAATGATTCTGTACAAGCAAATAAGCAAAACTCAACTCAACCTAGTACAGGTGTAAAAAATTCATCGCAAGATATTGCTGCTAGTAAGCAAGATTTAGATGTGTCTAATAATGCAGTCCTCCCAAAAGGAGAGGCAACTGAAACTTCGTCCAATTTTGACAATAAGGATGTTGACAGTCCGGATAATTCATCTATTTCTGGTTAGATTCGCAGCATGTTAATAAAGCAAAAATATAATATTGCTATTGCTTTGTCCGGTGGCGTAGATAGTTCTGTTGTAGCTGCTTTGCTTAAAGATTCGGGACATAATGTTAGAGGTTATTACTATAAGCGAGGTGGGAATATTCTTGCTAAGTATTTTCCCGGATCTATCTGTCCCGCAAAACAAGATTTAGAGTATTTAGAGAAATTGAAATTAGTCCTTAATATACCCATAGAGGTATTTAACTTAAGTGACGAATACGAGAAATACGTATTTGAAAGTTTCGTACGTGAATATAAACAAGGCAGGACACCCAATCCTGATGTTTTATGTAATAGGTATATTAAATTTGGAGTGTTGTTAGAAAGAATAAAGACACTATATAGGTTTGATTATTTAGCAACTGGGCATTATGCTCGTATTGGGCGGCAAAACTTAGTGTTTCCATGGGATTTTAAAAGCAGTTTGGGGTTATATGGTGCTGTTGATGTTGGCAAGGATCAGGTTTATTTTTTGGGTCAGGTGAAAAAGTCTGTATTAAGGCATGTTACCTTTCCCTTAGGAAGTCTTTTTAAATCAGAGGTGCGTGTACTTGCAGAGTATTACAATCTACCTACTAAGGTGCGTCGAGAATCTCAAGGTATTTGTTTTTTGGGCAAGGTTAAATTGCAGAATTTTTTGTTAAGGATTTTAGGCGGCAAGCCAGGGGACATTATAGATATGGACACAGGTCAAAAGGTCGGTAGGCATAATGGTGTGTTTTTGTATACTGTAGGTCAACGTAAGGGACTTAATATAGGCGGTTTGAGGGCTCCTTACTATGTT
>JALVLD010000066.1 GCA_027033525.1 Candidatus Dojkabacteria bacterium | reverse complement strand
TTTTTGACTCGCTTGTACATATTACTTTAACTCTACCCCTAATTTACTTAGAATTTTTTCTATATTTTCTAAAGCTTTATTGCCAACGCCTGGAATCGCTAAGATTTGTTCACGAGTCATCCCCGCCAAATCAGCGAGTGTCTTTACACCAACTTCCTTTAGTTTGTTTTCTAACCCAGCAGAAAACCCTAATGTCTCTATTTTGGTTTCACTTATCTTCTCAGTGGTATTAGCCTTAGACTTCTTGGCCTTAACCTTTTCACTCTCCTCCTGGCTTTTCTTAGCTTTTAATACAGGTGTATCTACCAAGACTTTGTAAAAGTCACTTAAAATACCTAACGCCTCAACTAAGGCATCTTCTGGAGTTACTCCACCGTCGGTTTCAACCTTCATAATAACTTTATCATAATCTGCCTTCCCACCTTTACGTGCAGGTACTACCTCAAAGGATACTAAAGTTACAGGAGAGAACACTGCATCAACTGGAATGCGTCCAATTTCATCGCGAAGCGAATCATCCGCCGGCTTATAGCCAATTCCACGTTCTAGGGTAGCTTCCATAGTAAACGAAGTACTTTTATCTGTAACTGTTGCTATTACATAATCCTTATTTATAACTTCAACTTCACCTGGTAAAGTAATGTCCTTAGCTTTAATCTCGCCTGTTTTACCATTCACCTCTAACATTAAAATGTACATATCTTCCTGCCCCTTTACTTTGAATCTAATCTTCTTTAACCGAAGTACTATATCTAGAACATTCTCCTTAATGCCTGGAATAGTTGTAAACTCATGTGTCAAATCATTTATACGAACGCCAGTGATTGAATATCCTGGAATTGACGACAATAAAACTCTTCTTAAGCTATTTGCTAGAGTATATCCATATCCTTGAGGCACAGGCCCAAGTGCAAACTCAGCATACTCTTTTCCGTTAGGGCGCTTTTCTTCCCGCTCCTTACTAATTTCTACCCCCGTAAAATCAATCATGTGTATTTGTTTTATAAATTATCTCGAATACAATTCGACAATTAATGATTCCTTAATATCAGGACTAATCTCATCTCGCTGTGGGAAGCGTACAATTTTACACTTGTTCCCTTTCACATCCAACCACGTAGGAGGTTGCGGAAAATCGTAGTCCGGCTTATATTTTTCAAAAACTTTAGGAGAAATCTCTATTACATCGCCCTGTTTTACCAAAGATGAAGGGATATTAACGCGCTTACCATTCACATATACATGTTTGTGGGATACGAGCTGCCGAGCAGCACTCTTAGACTTAGCCAACCCTGCCCTATAAATAACACTATCTAACCTTCGCTCTAGTAATTGTAGTAACACAACTCCTTTATCTTGGCCTGAATTTTTAGCAATTTTTACTGCCATGTCGTAAAAGCGCCTAAATTGTTTCTCGCGCATCATGTACATACGTTTAACCTTTTGTTTTTCACGCAACTGTCTGGCGTACGCAGATAAACGTGTAGGCTTAGCCCCATGTTGTCCTGGCCTAGTTGGCCTACGTTTTACTCCAGCCTTATCTGAAAAACTACGAGCTCCCTTAAGATACAAATTTATTCCCTCTCTCCTACTTAACTTGTCCTTTGCCCTATAAACCATGTAACATGTAGACTAAATTTATTTTCTTGGCTTCTTCTTTGGCCTACAACCATTATGCGGCGTACGCGTGACATCTGCCAAAAGCGTAATTTTCAATCCTGCAGAAGCTAAGCCTTTAATGGCCGCATTACGCCCAATCCCAGCACCTTTAACATACACCTTTACCTCTTGTAACCCATACTTATCCATTGCTGCTGCAGCAGCATTTAATGCCGCTTGAGTAGCAGCATAAGCAGTTCGTTTCTTTGCATTCTTAAACCCAACTCTGGGGGGAGAATAACTCACCAAAGTATTTCCATCCTCATCAGCAATAGTGACAATTGTATTGTTAAAAGTCGCCAAAATATGAGCAATCCCCTTTTGTACTTTTCTGCGCTTCTTTTTCTTAACGCCTTTCTTTGGTTTTGTTTTAGCCATTCTTATTTCTTAGTTACTTTAGGATTTAATCCACCAACGGGAACAGCCTTCCCCTTCCATGTCCTGGCATTATGGCGTGTTCGTTGCCCTCTTACTGGCAAGCCAACAATATGCCTAATGCCCCTATAACAACGAATCTCTTTTAATCGTTGAATGTTTTCCTTAACTTCTTGCCTTAATGTCCCCTCAACTTTATAATTGGTTTCTATATAACTACGTATTTTTGCCAACTCCTCTTCAGAAAGTTCTCTTGTTCGCTTCTCTGGATCTATTTTAACAGCTTTTAAAACATCTGCAGCACGCTTTTGGCCAATACCATAAATATAAGTAAGTGCGATTTTAACCTTTTTTTCATCTGGTATGTTTACTCCAAATAACCGAGCCATGCTGCTATTATATCAAAATTAACCTTGACGTTGTTTATGTCTTGGATTAGCCTTGCAATATACATAAACAACTTTTTTATACTTACCTCTAACGCCCACCTTTTTACGCCTAATTACTATATAGCAATGGGGGCACCTTTTTTTTACCGACGACTTTACCTTCATTTACCTTAATCTGTATATTATTTTGCCCCTAGTTGGGTCGTAAGGCGACACTTCTATTTTCACCTTATCGCCTTCAGTAATTATAATGTGATTCACCCGCATTCTACCTGAAACGTAGCATATAAATTCTTTTGCTTTACCTTTGTACTCTACCTTTACCTTATACTTACCATCCGGTAAGGCTTGAATCACTTTCCCTTCAAGTATCACCATAAAAGCTGTTTATTATATCAAAGCCCTTAAAAGCTTGCAAATAATCTTAAATACTTAATAAGTTGCATGTATTTTATATTTTGGCCCTTTATTTGTCAACTTGCTTACTGCTAACTTAAATTCTGCACTAATAGCAATATCAATCGATTCCTTTTTCGCTTGTTCTAGCTTATTTTTGCAACGAGCTAAAGTAATATGAGGATAAAAACTCTTTTTCTTTTTCCCCAAAAACTCGCCTAGGTGCTTATACATATTCTTGTGCTCCCTAACGAGTTTAAACATACCATAATAATACCTAAACACAATTGAATTAAATTTCTCTAACCAAATGTAGCTTAGCTTATTGGAAATCTTTGTGCTAATAAGGCTTGGAGTTAATACTAACTCATCACCATACTTACTACGCATACTACCGACCAACCTAACAAGCCACGAATATTTTGTGGCAGGGAATCTACTATGGAAAAACAAGGTTAAGTGCAGTTGCTCTACAGGCACCATCTTACACCGCTTAGTTATGCCAAACCCTTGGGGCAGACCCCCTAGCAAAACCTTTAGTGTATTAACTCCGCTTTTATCAGGAAATATTCCTATAAAAATCCTTAAGTTGCTCTGCTGCTTAATATCCGCTAAGCGTTTTAGGAATACCGGCGCTTTTGCAGTTGCGTACGAAGCCATTGCATATGAAAATGCTTGTGCTACAAATTCGGGATACTCGTACTTAACAATGCGAAAATACATTGGCAAGTGGGACACATCACCCAATTTTTCTGCAAGAAAAATCCCAGTTTTATGCAAATCCTTTAAAGTAACCTTTCTCTTTCGACTAGAGAAATTCAAAACCTTGGAAAGATCGCGACTTACTAACTTATCCATAATAAAAACTTGCCGCTATGGGGACTCGAACCCCAGTTTTCGGGTTGAGAACCCGATGTCCTAGACCCCTAGACGATAGCGGCATTTACAAAAGAATTATATCATATTAATTTACAGTTAGAACATAATCTCCCACGCTTAACCACGAATATACCCTCAAGATATCCTGATTGCGAAAATAAACGCAGCCTAGAGATCGCGGGGTCCCAAGAATTCCTGGGGTATCCGTACCGTGCAAAGCTATCGTAGTTGAAATGAATTTGCCGTAAACCATACGCGATAAAAACAATAATCTAGGACCATATATTCGAGAAAGTCCGGTCTCTCTCTTCTCTCTAATACGCCAAATTGCAGGAGTCATTCTCTTATAATGCTCAGGCCCACCCGTAGAAACTACAAAGTCAATAAAATTTTTCTCTTTGGGATTATATACGTAAGCTGATTGTTCAGATATATCAACAATTACTTTTATTTTGTTTTTATTTTTTTGCAAAAAAGATTTAAATTTATTATATAACAACTCATGTCGTAATTTTGATAAAGCCATATGTTCAACCAACTCTCCCCAATTTAATATTTCTGCAGGGCTAATCTTCATCCTAGGTTCAGATAGTTCAGATAGTTCAGTTATATCACTATTTCCACTACTTATATTTACATACGGATATAGCATAAACACACCTGCCATACAGCAAGCCGCTAACCAATATTTGCATGCCTTGCACATAGTTTATTATATGCCATAAAATTAACAGTATGGAAAAAATCTTAATGTCAAAGCAAGAATTAGAAAAAATAAAAAGAAAAATCAAAAAGATCGAAGACGAAACTCTGCCTAATTTAGCTCAAAGGCTACAAAACGCAGCACGTGATGGAGATATTCCCGAAAATAATGCATATATCCAAATTCACGACGAAATGCAAATATACAAAGCCCAATTAACACGTTTAAAAGAGGCTGTTAGATTCGCAAAAACCATAAAACCAAAAGGTAATACTATCCAGGTTGGATCCGTAGTAAAACTGCGTATACACGACAAAATTAAAAGAATTCAAATTGTTAGTCCTATAGAAGCCGACCCCCTTAAGAATAAAATCAGCTATAACTCGCCGGTCGGAAAGCAACTTATAGGCAAGACAACTGGACAGACAATAAAAATCAATGGCACCTTAGCTAAAATACTTGCAGTTAAAAACTAAAATATGCTAATATAAAACTCTAAAATCAACTTGCTGCATATGAAAAAGCAGGATATAACCTTCACCAACATAACCAAGGCAGGTTTAGAACAAATAAAAAAGGAAATCCAAAAATTAGAAAAGGAGATAATCCCAGAAATCGTTCGTCGCTTAAACAATGCCCGGAAAGACGGAGACTTAAGAGAAAATAGTGCATACATTTCCGCCAAAGAGGATCTCGCTTATGCCAAAGGTAAATTAGCAAAGCTAAAAGGTGTTGTACTCACTGCTAAAGTTACAAAAGCTACTGGAGAAACAATAGGACTTGGCTCTATAGTTACAATAAGTATTAATGGCAATACCCGTTCTATAATGCTAACCTCATCTGTGGAAGCTAACCCACTTGAAAATAAGATCAGCGTAGACTCCCCTATTGGCAAGGCTATTCTAGGCCATAAAAAAGGAGACACTGTCAAACTAGCCAACGGCCAACGAATCGATATTATTAAGGTTAAAAATTAATAAACAACTTAACTATAACTGCAATTAATAAAACTAAAAAAAGCAACTGATACACATAGGTATGGCTAGCACTCCCCCCCATTTTTACCCCCAAAAAATTTTCCACTCCGTAATAGATATGTGATAAATATTTTGCAAAATAACTAATTAAAAATGCACTATATATCCCAAAATCCCAAACCCACGAGTTATGCCCAAACAGCAGAAGGACTATAAATACCAAAACCAAAAATTTATAAGGTAAATCCGAAATCTCTGCAAAAAGCAACGCTAACCAAATAAGCCCCAAATCAACACCAAAGCTCGGATAATTTATACTGGCAGCAAGATAGAAATTCCGCACAACCAAATAATATAAAGCCCCCAGGAGCATAAATAAAAAGATCTCGAGCTCTAAAGCTATTACCCCTGCTATATGTAATTTAAATATCCTAAATTCTTCATAAATTCTAAAAATGAAAAACGTGACCAACAGTAGTATAAAAAACATGAATCTGCTTTCCCACTCGCCTGTCCAAATATAAGCTAGCACTAAAGCCCAAATCGTAAACCATACAAATTGTAACCAATTTTGTATCTTAAAAATTCGCTGAAAGCCGTTTAACAGCTCAAAAAAAAGCACACCAAGCCAAATAACCAAAGCTAAATACCGAGGCAAAAAAAGCATCAATAAACTAGCAAAAACCTCAAAAAGAAGCAACTTCTTGTTTTTAAACCGTAACAAAGCCCACATTTAATAACACCAAAACTAATATATACAGTAAATCGGCTGCCAAAACATCCCAAATTAAATGATGACTCCCTTTTAATGCAATAATTAATGCAACAAAAGATAACAAGAAAAACATAGCCGATAAACCAACAAAAACTGTTTTATACGGACCACTAAGATTTATAAAACCTATCCTGCCTGCCAAGACGCTGGACCTATCAACGGACACAACCTTATCAAATTCAAGTTGAGTCCCACTAGCTGTTTCAACTACAAAATGTAAGGACAAATCTTTTTGGGGCACATATGGTAATTCCACGGTATAAGGGAACCTAGCGATTTTGTAAATAACATTATCTACTCGCATATATAAAGTTTTGAAACTTAACACGTTGGGAGTATCTAATTTTAAAAGATTATCTTTTAAAGAAACGCTAATGCCAGATTTATAATAATCTTTCTGCTTTTCAACCTTAGCAGCATTTGCCACTGCTACCTTAACAAAATCAAGCAATGGCTCATGCCTTTGCCCTGTAGCTCTAATAGCTATGGTATGTGTCCCACTAGGTAAACTAAGCTCACTTACGAACTCCTCCTTTTTTAAAGGTTGCAACTTTTTTATAAATACCTTGTCTACATACAAATGCACAAACTTAGGATTTAAATTTACCCCTTTTGCCCTAATGTTTACTATGCCCTCTTTAAGGATTGCTCCATCTTCTGGAAATATAATAGCTAACGCAGGAATTGCTTTGCGCTGTAAAGGTCGATCTGCTATAGTTGCGCCAAATAAGGCAACTATCAAATATACATATTCGCCTCGCAAATTTCCACGCAAAACTGCAACACCTATATCCTTAAACTCGGGCTCTAGGACATTTTCCCTATGCTTAGGACTTGCCATCCAGGCAGAGACTATATCATATGCACTTGAAAACCCTTTTGCCAAGTTCTCTCCTGCATATACATAATCGTAGCCTGACTTTAAAATAAACTGCCAAGGTGTTTCGTTATGTGGGCCAAAATGTGCCCAATAGTTTTTATCAAGCATATCCTTCCCCTTTAGGTATGCGGCTTGGGATAGCTGAGGATTTAGTGCAAGTGGTGGAATGTCTTTAGCTAAACGTTCGTGGTTTATATACTCTGCAATTTGCAAGGGAGTTAATGAGCTTGCTACAACATTTGTTAACTGTTGCTGAAAGGCTACGACGAAAAATACGAGGAAAGTTATTGTTGTAAGTAAAGCGTAGCGTACCTGCTTCATAAGGATATTATAACAAAAGGATGGGGGGCGGCGGCCGAAGGCCGCCGCCCCCCACTTTTTAGGACCAAACAGTTTATGCTACTGCATCTTTAAACTGTTTGGCAGGTCTAAAGCGAGGCACGTACTTATCAGGTACGTCGATAACCCTGTCGGAGTTAGGGACACGGCGCTTACCTCCCTTCTGAAGTTTCCTTACAAACTTACCTAACCCTGCGACACGAACCTCCTCACCATTCTTGACGGCCTCGACAACAAGTCCTACTAAGGCATCAAGAAATTCTGCTGCTGCCCTCTGGCTTGCGCCTGTGCGAGCAGCAAGAGCCTTAATTAATTCTGTCTTAGTCATTTTAGACTACCTCCTTTGAATTTTTACTTATTTATACGACATTTAGGGCCATTTTGTCAATACCTCTGCAAACATTACATTACGACATTATTTAGCATACGAAAGGACAAAACAGGACGATTCTAAACGCAGCCTAATTCCCCCTATTTTTTTGCAGCTTTCGCGTGCGCTCGCAATTCTTTAATAACTACTACATTAACCTCCCCAGGAAAAACTCCAGACTTTTCTATCTCCTTTGCAATATCCCTGGCTAACAACACTGCCTCGTCATCACTTACCAAATTAGGCTTTACAATAATTCTTAGTTCACGTCCCGCCTTTAAGGCATATATATCCTCCGCTCTATCGCCTGCAACTTCTAATGCTTTTTTCTCTAAACTCTCTATCCTTTCTACATAGTTTTCCAAATTCTCCTTTCTAGCCCCAGGACGCGCCCCTGAAATAGCATCTGCTATTTTCAAAATCTCGCCAATTATCGAGGTCGTCTCCATATCACCATGATGAGCTTCTATTGCATTAATTATATCTTTGTCTAAATTATATTTCCTGGCCAAATCTGCACTAATGAAATGGTGAGGTTTCTTTATTTTACTTGTAAAGACCTTTCCTACATCATGCAATATGACAGCTATATTCAGCTTTTTTATTTGCTCTTCGCTTAGCCCCAACTCTTTAGCTATATACTGGGCTATTTCTAACACCTCCAATACGTGTTTATACAGATTTTGCCCCAAGCTCCTTCTAAATTTCATTCTACCTAAAATAGGGTATAGCTCTTTCGGAGCATCATACCAACCTGCTTTCTCTACAAGTTCACGTCCCGCTTTCTCTAGCTCCTTTGCTACTTGGTGCTTTGCCTGTTTTACATACTCCTCTATGGTCCCTGGGTGTATACGCCCATCCTTAATTAAACGCTCTAATGCAATTCTGGCTACTTCCCGTCGAACAGGATCAAATGAAGATAAACCTATATAATTAGGGGCCTCATCCACTATCAAGTCAACCCCAGTTGCCTTTTCGAATGCTCTAATATTCCTGCCGTCTTTACCAATGATCTTCCCTTTAATATCTTCATTTGGTATTTCAACCCTACTTACAGTCGTCTCATCTACAAAATCTACGGCGATACTTTGCAAAGTGTCCACTAAAACCTCTTGGGCGTGACGTTTAGCTTCAGCTTCTATCTTTTCTTTTGCCTTTCGAAGGGCTTCTGCTCTATACTGCTGCACATCTTTATCTACTAACTGCATCAACTCTTGTCTTGCCTCTTCACGTGTTAACTTAGCAATATGCTCTAACTTATCCATTAACTCTGATTCTCTGCTACTTAATTTTTCCTGTCTGTGTAATAACTCGCGCTCCTTTTGTTCTAACTTCTTTGCTCTTATATCTAACAATTTCTCTCGCTCTTCTAATTCTGCCAGATGCGACTTATATGTTTTTTTCACTTTTTCATAAAATTGCTTTGCGCTCTCCCTAAGCTCCTGAGCCTCTTCCTGCGCCTCTTTAAACTTTCTACGAATTAACTCTCTTGCGTATTTCTCAATTTCTTCCCTTTTAAATCTTATCAACTTCTCTTCAAATTCTTTCTTAACTTCCGCGAGTTTTTGCTCTTTTTGCAAATACAAATACCCCGCAATTATTGATAAAATTATAATTATAATAAACTCTATTAATAACATAAGCAAACTACTCTAAAATTAATTGTCGCAAAGACAGGATTATTTAATCCACCAATGTATACTAACCCTACTGCTGGGCTTAGAATTAAGGCTAAAAACTTTTAACATCAAATCTATATTTCTAAATTATCCTGTCTTTCTATTTGGTATTTTATAAGAATAGTTTATAGAATACAAGTAATCTTACGCGTGCTAAAATAAAACATGCCCATTCAAATTATCACAATCATAGGCCCCCCAGGGGCAGGCAAAGATACTCAAGCAGAACTACTCTGCAAAAAGATTAATTGCTATCATGCTGCAATTAGTACAGTCCTCTCACAATATTATCCGAAGATTAAAGAAAGTGCTACTTACAAACAAGGTAACCTATTTGGCGATCAACTCATTTTCTCTGCCTTAGACAATAAACTTCAAACTATTTCTAAACAAAATCCAACCTATGATTTCTTTATTATTACTGGACTCCCACGAAAGCTATCCCAAGCTCAAAGGTTAATAAAAAACTATCGTAACTCTCAATACTACTATTTAACCACTATAAGTCTACTTGTTTCTCAGCAACAAGCAATTGCACGCACACGTCAACGCTTAGTGTGTCCAGTATGCGGCAGGACTTATCATCCTCGATATAAACCTCCAAAACGGCCAGGCGTTTGCGACTATGACCACGCTAAGTTAGTCCCTCGTCAAGATGACACATACAAAACCACAATAAAAAGATTTAGAGATTTTGCTATAAAATATCTCCAGATAAGACCATATCTCCAAAAATACAATGCATTAATAGAGCTCAATGGCAACCAAAGTATAAATAACATTCACATGCAAATATTAAAAATACTGGATAGGTTCGGCAAAAGTAGCATGTAATGCCTCTACCTGTCGCACGATATCCATTACAACAGAAGCTATAATTAACACGCCTGTCCCCGTAACAACCAATGTCGGCAATTTAAGCAACATTACCATTATATTAGGGAGCAGCACTAGCACTCCAAGCAGCACTGCCCCCCACACAACACTCCCTACCAACACGCGCCTTAAGTACTCTTCCGTACTTCTCCCTGGCCTTACTCCTTTTACAAACCCACCGCTTTTGGCAAGGTTCTCGGCTACCTCTTTCGGCCTAAATACTAAAAACGCCGAAAATACCGTAAACCCCACCGTGGTAAGGAGTATTAATATATTACTATACCAAAAATTGTTTAAAAAATAATTCAAAGTTGCTGCAACATGGGCTAAAGAGGGCCATCTATGTTGTGCAACAAAAAATGAACTTAAAGCAGCAGGAATTCTCACTATAGATATAGCAAAAATAACAGGCATAACACCTGCAGGATTAATAGGAATCGGCATATAATTTTCTTGCCCAGATAATCCTGATGCACGAACCCTATGTGCGTAAATTACTGGAACTTTGTAATAAGCAAGTGCAAGGATCACAGCTAAAATTAATATAATTGCCAAAGCTAGAACAAAAATAAATTTAGTTATATCACTATATAAAACACCCCATGCATAATGCAAACTTGTAGGCAATGACACTAAAATCCCGGCCAAAATTATAATAGAAGAACCCCCTCCTAACCCATATTCAGAAATTAATTCTCCGAGCCACATGGTAAAAATTGCTCCGAAGGTCAATATTGCTATTATTGCAATGACATCCAAGCCAGAGTGCACCGTTATAAATTTAAGACTTGAAACACCTAGCTTTGAGCCTAGAGTAGTTAAACCAAAATACACGGCAATAGATTGCCCAATAGCCAACGGGACTGACAAAAGACGAGTATAAACCGTTAACATCTTTCGTTCTATTGGCCCTCCTGTATACAATTCCTTTATGGACGGGAATACAGCACTTAGTAACTGTAAGATGTATGAAGCATTAATATATGGCCCCAAACCCACAGTTAGGATACTTAATCTTGCAAAAGCACCGCCAGAAAACATATTAAAAATCTGCAAGACGTCACTATTTGCAACGACTTCTTTAAACAATTTCAAATTTACACCAGGAATAGTTACAGCTGTTAGCAAACGAAATATTGCTAATATAAACAAAGTAAAAAATAATTTAGAACGGACTTCACGAATTTTTATTAGTTCAATTATCCTTTTAAGCATACTTTCTTTAACTCTTTGCAGCCTCAATTGATTCCTTGGCTCCTTGTGTCAAATAAATGCCTGAGACCACCTTAAAGGGTACTTTAATCTCACATTTGCCATAAATACGCACTCGTTTACCAGTTGGGATTTTTACACCTAATTTGCGCAAGAACGTTTGATCAACCATAGTATTAGATTTTTCTATCTTCGTTGCCAACCATTTCAAATTAACAGATACACATTTATCACTACCAATAAAGCCACGCCCCCTATATTTAGGGATACGGCGTGCCAGTGGAGTATTTCCCCCCTCTTGAAAATACTTTACCTTCCCACGGCCTCGCGATTTTTGCCCCTTTTGACCTACTCCTACAGTATGCCCTCCTTTGCCACTACCATAACCACGCCCACGACGTTTCTTATTTCTTTTTAGTTTCTTTAGAAGTGTTTGAAACATTCTTCTCAACCTCTCTTAAATTATTCAAAAGCCAAAATGTACAGTATGCATTCACAATAGGATTAGCCGTCCCTAATCTTTTAGCAACTATATTTTCATAACCAGCCATTTCTAAAACTTTACGCACTGCTCCACCAGCTACGACACCTGTTCCAATACGGGCAGGCTTAATCAAAACTCTAGCTGCCTTATACTTCCCCTCTATTCTATGTGGAATTGTTTTTCGCTTAGAATCGATATCTACGGCAATCATTTTTTTAGTTGCTTTCTGAGTTGCTTTTCTTATTGCTTCTGGAGCATCAGCACCATGAGCTAACGCTAAGCCAACCTTACCAGCTTTATCGCCAACAACAACAACAGCAGTAAAACGTAAACGTTTTGCACCTGCCGTGACCTTAGCCACGCGCTTTAGTGCTATTATCTCAGAAAAATAATCTGAATTTTTTCTTTCATTATCCCTCATAATCTTTGTAAGTATACTAAAAATTTAAACCTTTTTCTCTCAAAGTGTCAGCAATTAGTTTAACCTTGCCTATATACTTATACCCAGAACGATCAAACACTATATCTTTAATGCCGGTCTTCCTAATTTTATCCGCCAACATTTCAGCCATGGCCTGTACCTTTTCCATACCTGACTTTTTAGCAAAATCTGGTTTTTCTTTAACTAGCCTTTTTGTATCATAACTTACCAAGACATTCCCTGTTGCTTGATCTATTAATTGTGCATAAATATATTTATTAGACTTATGCACGCTTAACCTAGGCCTGCTGGTTAAGCGTTTTATCCTGTACCTTATTCTTTTGCGCTTTATTTCTCTATTCATAATTTTATGCTAATGTTTTAACTACTTTACGTCTTACATGCTCATCTTTGTACCGAATCCCTTTCCCCTTATATGGTTCAGGTGGTCTAAGAGCTCTAATTTTAGATGCAAAAAGGCCGACTCGCTGCTTATCTATGCCAAAAATTTTAATCTCGGTAGGCGAAGGGACCTCCACCTTAAGCTCGGCAGGTATTTCAAACTCTATTGGATGTTTATAGCCAATATTTAATACCAATTTATTCCCTTGCAAAGCAACCCTATAACCAACTCCGTTTAGAACTAATTCTTTTGTAAAGCCTTGAGTTACGCCTATTATCATATTGTTAAGCAAAGATCTAATCGTTCCGTGCATCATCTTAAATCGACGCTTGTCAGCTTTGCGCTCAACCTTAATCGCCCCTTCTTCCACAGTAACTAATACCTCACTTGGTATATTTAATGCCAATTCCCCCAAAGGCCCCTTTACCTTTATAACATTACCCTCTAGCACTACGCTTACTTTTTCAGGTATTTTTACCGGTTGTGTCCCTATTCTAGACATGATTTACCATATTTCACAAATAATTTCACCACCGACATTTTGTTTCTTGGCTTCAACAGATGTTAAAATGCCTTTAGGCGTACTTACTAGTATTACCCCAATGCCAGACCTTACCTTAGTTAAGTGTTTAACCTTAACATATAAACGGCGCCCTGGCTTAGAGAAAAAACGCACATGCTCTATATATGGAGCACCACTCTTCCTATATTTCAAATATACTCTTAACTTTTTCCCATCTGCAAGCTCCTCAAAGCCAGTAATGAAGCCTGCCCTTTCCAAAGCTTCTAAAACAGCCTTACTTTTCTTAAAATTGTCGATGTCAACATACTTTTTGTCAACTTTAGACGCATTTTTTAGCCTTATTATTGTATCGCCTATTACATAATTTACCGCCATTTTTTACCAACTCGACTTAGTTACACCTGGTACTTCTCCTTTATGAGCCAACTCTCTAAAACAAATTCGGCACAACCCAAACTGCCTTATATAACCTCTCCTTCTTCCACACCTAGAACATTGATTAAAATACTTGGTTTTGTGTTTCTTACCTTTCTGTATTTTTTCTACCAATTTTTGGTGCTTTACTTTTTTTATTCTTTTATTTGCCATTAGTCTTACCTTTAAAAATAAACCCTAGCCTTTCTAAAACATATTTATTATGCTCAGGATTATGCCCTGAGAAAACTATCACAATAGACATCCCTTTTACGGTGTCTACTTTTGCCGGATCTACCTCCGGAAACACTAAGTATTCTACCAAACCTAAGGTATAATTGCCATCTTTATCAAAGGCATCTGGGTTAACTCCTCGAAAATCCTTTACACGTGGTAATGCCAATTTTACCAGCCTATCCAAAAAATCCCACATACGTTGCTTCCTTAAGGTCACCTTTATTCCGTTAATATCGCCCTGCCTTAATTGAAACTCTGCAATATTTTTCTTAGCTCTAGTGAACTTAGGCTCCTGGCCGGTAATTTGCCGAAGGATTGCCTTTACTTCCTCCAACTTATTTTTATCCTTTGATTCCTTGCCTAAACCAATATTAACAATAATTTTCACAGGAGCTGGCACTGCTAAATCGTTCTTAACTCCAAATTTCTCTTTAAATTCTTTTACAACAACGGTTTTATATATTTCTTTTAATGGTAAACTCTTATCCATATTTACTTAGTTTTAGATTTAGTTTTCTTAGATCTACTTTTTTCAGATTTCTTGCCTTTTGTCGTCTCTTTCTTAGCAGCACTCTTATTGGCTATTTCTGCACCACATTTTTTGCAAACTCTAACCTTTTTACCATTTTCCTTTATACGCACACCAACCCTAGTAA
>JALVLD010000065.1 GCA_027033525.1 Candidatus Dojkabacteria bacterium | reverse complement strand
TACGAAGTTAGTTCCTCTTATTGTAAGGGCACTAAGATCATTAAAAGATGATATTTATACTTTACTATATGGAACCAAAGAGAAACCAGGTATTTTGAAGACTATTGAAATTGTAGGGCAGCGTCTAAGATTTAAATTAGAAAGCGTTTTTGAAAAAGGTGTGGTATTTATGCAAAGTGTTACATTTAGAGGGAATATTGTATTTGAAAACAATAATATTGCAGGAACCGCAGTGATAGCTAAGGGTAAGCGGGAAGTAACTGTTGTATTTAGCCAGCCTTTAAGTGATGTCCCAGTTGTGGTTGTTACCCCTTATAGTGATTATGTAGAATTTAGAGTTTCGAAACGAGATAAATCTAGTTTTACTATTAGTGTGTCTAAGGCAGTCGACGCGCCAATAGAATTTGGCTGGCATGCTTTTGTAGTGAGAGATAAGAAATAGGATTTTTCAGGAATAAAGTTTTCAAGTAAGCGGATTCGTTTTGTCGGGGTGTTTCTACTTGCATTTTGTAATAAGCTGTGTTAATATTACAAAAGCCGAAGACAGTTGGGGGAAACTTAAAAATCCAACCGAGGCTTGAAAACTTCAAGTGCATCTGTTTTCCCCACCTGTGTTATTAATAAAATAGAACGTTAATATTATGGCGAAAACAAAAGCACAAAAACAAGTGTTGATGGATTTTTATAAAGGTGTTATAGCAGAAGAAAATTTTGTAATTGTAAAAGTAAATAGTGTTCCTGCTACAGCATTAAATATTTTCAGAAAAAAATTGCAAGATTTAAATGTACAATTTCATTTTTTAAAAAATAAAATTTTTGCAAAAGCAGTATCCGGAGATGAGGAATTGTCTAATGTTGCTTATGAAGGGCAATTAGCTATTTTAAATGCCAAAGACGATATTGTTAGCGCTATGAAGTTATTTGATGAACTTGAAAATATTGCTAAAGAATTAAAAATACTTAAAGGGATGGACGAAGAAGAGCTCAAAAAGTATAAAGCTGTAGAGTTCTACATGGGGTTTGTTGATGGTAAAGTTTTAAATGCAGAGGAAACAGCACGTTTGAAAGATTTGCCGAGCAAGGAGGTTTTACTTGGTCAGTTAACTGGTCTTTTGGTTGCACCAATAACTGCATTTATGAATGTATTAAATGGGAATACGCGTAAATTGATTTACGCATTAAATGATTTACAGAATTCAAAACAGAATTAAAGCAAAAAAGTAAATTCTTAAATAATATAATTTATTAAGTATAATATTATGGCAGAGGAAAAAAGTAGCGAGGTCAAGCTCAGTGAGAAGCAGCAAAAAGTCCTCGACTTAGTGTCGGAGATGACTGCTTTAGAGCTTGCGGATTTAGTAAAGGCAATGGAGGAAAAGTTTGGGGTTAGCGCTGCAGCTCCAGTGGCGGCAGTAGCAGCTCCTGCAGCCGCGGCAGCTCCTGCAGAGGAAGAAAAGAGCAGCTTTGATGTAGTAATCGAGGGGGTTGATAACAAGATCGGTGTGATTAAGGTAGTTAAGGAGATTTTAGGGGTTGGTTTAACTGAGGCTAAGGAGTTTGTAGAAAGTGTGCCTAAGGCTGTGAAGGAGGGTGCTACGAAAGAAGAGGCCGAAGAGTTAAAAAAGAAGCTCGAAGAGGCTGGTGCAAAAGTAGTGCTCAAGTAAGCGTACGTG
>JALVLD010000064.1 GCA_027033525.1 Candidatus Dojkabacteria bacterium | reverse complement strand
GATTTCATACCCCCTGGGTATACACTTATGACCTTTATGCCTAAAGGAGCAAGTTCCAAGCGTAAACTATTTGTAAAACCAGCAAGTCCCCATTTAGAGGCACAATATACAGTTTCAGTGATTCTGGCTTTTTTGCCAGAGGTAGAGATAACGTTTATTATAAACGGATTTTTTGAATTTTTAAGTTTGGCAATAGCGTATTTTGTGGCGTAGATAATGCCTGTTAAATTAGTGTTTATAACTCTTTGAATTTCTTCAGTAGAGCTTTGTGTAAGAGGTTTTACAAGCGGAATGCCTACGGAGTTGATTAAAATATCGAAGTTGGGGAGTAGGTTAAATGCCTTTTCTACTTGCTTTGGATTCGTAATATCGCATGTAATTGTATTAACCTTAAAGGGAAATTGTTCTTTGGCAATATTGCGCGATAATAAATATAGATTAGCTCCTTGCAAATGTAATTGTTCGGCGAGTGCTTTGCCTAAGCCGTGAGAGGCTCCTGATATTACAATGTTAGAACCCTTAAGTTGCATGTTTTAGTATATATTAAGGTATTCTTGGTTGCAATAAAAAATGAAAATAGAAAAGAGAATAGGAATTTTAAACGCTAAGGCTTTAAAGAACAGGGAGTGCTGATGTTGGTCTTAAATGATAATACTCCTCTAGACAACAGGTGTATAATATTATAGATAAAATATTAGTTTAATATTTATGCAAGATCCTTTTAAAAATGCTCAATCACAACTTACCAAGGTAGCAAAACTTATTAATCTTGATTCTGCCAAGCTAGAAAAATTACTTTTACCAGATAGATTCGTAGAAGTTAGTTTTAGAGTTAGAATGGATGATGGTTCGTATCAAACATTTGTTGGGTATAGAAGCCAGCATAACAATGTTTTAGGACCATATAAAGGTGGTTTACGATTCAGTACTTATGTAACTCCTGAAGAAGTAAAGGCCCTTTCTATGTGGATGACTTGGAAAACAGCTGTTGTAAATCTGCCTTTTGGTGGAGGTAAAGGCGGTGTAAAGGTTGATACAAAAAAGCTGAGTGAAGCTGAATTAGAAAGATTGTCTAGAGCCTTTATTAGAGCTATTGCTGATATCATTGGGCCAGATAAAGATGTACCTGCGCCAGATATGTATACCAATCCAACAGTAATGGGATGGATGGTAGATGAATATTCTAAAATAGTAGGTAGGCCATCGCCTGCAGTAATTACAGGTAAGAAAATAGAAGATGGTGGGAGCCAGGGAAGAGTTGAAGCAACAGGGCTTGGTGGTTTTTATATTTTAGAAGAGCTTGCAACCAAGTTTAAATTAGAAAAAGACACAACAACTATTGCAGTGCAAGGATTTGGTAATGTGGGATATTATTTTGCATATTTTGCAAGTAAGGCTGGTTTTAAAGTCGTAGCAATAAGTGATTCTAAAGGTGCAATTTATAATCCAAACGGTATAGATGTAGAACACGTATTAGAAGTTAAGCAAACAGCCGGCAGCGTGACAAATATGTCAGATGTAGATGTAATTAGCAATGAAGAGCTTTTAAAGTTAGATGTTGACGTGTTAGTTCCTGCAGCAATAGAAAATGTTATAGCTGAGACAAATGCAGATAAAATTAAAGCTAAGTACATTATAGAGCTTGCAAATGGCCCAATTACGCCTGAAGCAGATTCTATTTTGCATGCTAAAAATAGGATTGTAGTACCAGACATTCTGGCTAATTCTGGAGGTGTAACAGTTTCGTATTTTGAATGGTATCAAAATAAGCACAATGAAAAATGGACAAAAGAAGAGGTATTTAAGAAACTAGAAGATACAATTAAGCCAGCATTTAAGGAGGTATATAGCAAAGCAGAAGAATTAAACTCTGATTTACGCATGGGAGCATATGCTTTAGCAGTAAGTAGGGTAACTGAGAAAATGTAAATCAAAAAGGGAGTAAAATTCGGCCAAGAGTGCTTTTAAAGATAAAATTAAAAAGAAACCATGGGTTTCACGTGAAAGCGTATGTTTCTCGCCTTAGTATGTATAAATGATAGCGTTTAAAGGGAATCATGTAATATAAGGAAAGAAAGAGGTGGTAAAGCTATGGACCTGGCGGGACTCGAACCCGCGACCCCACGCATGCCATGCGTGTGCTCTAGCCAGCTGAGCTACAGGCCCGTATAGGAATTATAGCATATTATAGTTTGAAGCACATTCGTTTTGGAGAACATGGGGTAAAACAATTGCGGCAAGGACAGAACAGATGCGAACTCGTTTTGTTTGTTCATGTGCCTTTCGTGTCTTAACTCTTTCTAGACTGGTTTACTTTTTTCTTCTGGACTAGTTCTTTGGGGGCTAACTTTATTGTAGAGGGGCTTAATTAGTGTGTTTGTTTTTTTGCTCTTTGGATGTAAAATAATGTATAATAGTTTAATAAGTTATAAACGTGAATAGTATGTGGCTGCTAATTTTACTTATCTTATACTTCGTATTTCACACTTTTCGTATCGTAAAGCAAAATCATTTGGGTATTATTGAGACTTTGGGGAGATTTAGTAGAGTCGCCAAACCAGGCTTAAACATAGTACTTCCTGTTGTGCAGTCTATGCCTACACAAATTTCACTTGCAATAACCAATTTTAAGTTTGATTTAGAAGCAGTAACTAAAGATAAAGTATTGGTCAGGCTTAAAGCAAACCTTATTTATTCTGTAGATCCTGATAATATTACAGAGTACTATTATAATTTAAAAAATCCTTCTGCTACATTAGCTTCTTTTGTGGAAAATTATGTTAGAAGTTTTGTTGCAACAGAAACACATGAGGAGCTTTTAGAGAGGCGCGAAGAAATTGCAGAGTATCTTATACATCATTTAGAAGAAAAAATGCTAAGCTGGGGTATAAAAATTCATGGTTTTCAAATAATGGACATAATTTTCCCTAAGGAAATAACAGAAGCAATGAGTAAGGTTGTTGCTTCCCAACGTTTAAAAGAAGCAGCAGTAAATGAAGCAGAAGCTAAGAAGATTAGGCTCGTAAAATCGGCTGAAGCAGAAAAAGAAGCAGCTATTTTACGTGGTGAAGGTATAGCAGGCGAGCGCCAAGCTATTATTGATGGTTTAAAACGTTCTATTGAAGATATGAAGCAAATCCCAGGCACCAATACACAAAGTATCATGGATTTTGTTATGTTGTCTCAATATTTTGATACCTTAAAGGAGGTGGGTGTTAGTGAGAATTCCAAGGTTTTGTTTATGAATCTACCTGAAGGGAACATGTCCGATTTTTTAAAAGGGGCAACCGCGGCACTAGAAAGTGCTAAGCAGGCCATAAGGAAGAAAGAATAAGCCCGTGGCTTAGCGGAAGTTAAGGTTACAAAAGTTTATGGAGAGACAATCTAGTTATTTAAGGTTGTATATTAGACACTTTAAGTATTTTAAAAAGTATGGCGGTTTCTCGCTGCCTTTATATATGTTCTTCGCCATATTTTTGTATGTCTTGTATCCCGTAAAGCTTTTAGTGCAGGGGATGTTTGTAGACTCTGTAATTGATTTTTATAGGCAGACGAGTCTTCTCCATATTGGCTCTTATATGCTTCCTGCCCCAATGGTATATATGTCAGCTTGGTTGGGACTAATTATTTTAAAAGAAGTAATTGTATGGCTGAAAGACACGGCTTATGATAGGTTACGCTTTAAAGTCTATTTTCGTTATGTTTCCCACGATTTGGCTAGACGTATTCATAGGTTTAACCTCCAGGAGATTGAGCGCAACGATATTTTTAACAAGCTGGAGACATATAAGACATACTGGTGGACTGCCGCACTCACTGTCATAAATAGAACAAATGATTTGATCGGTGCGATTTTGTCTATGGTTATGACGCTGTTTACAATTAAGGGGGTTTCTGTAGTTGTAATAACCGTAGCAATTTTATTGCCAGTGATTAAGTTTGCTGTGCAATATATACAAGAAAAGATATATCGTCGTTTTGTAGAGCAGTTAGCAATTCCATTAAGAAAGCGTTCTTATTATATTAATGTTTTATTGGATATACGTACTTTTATGGAAAGAAAAGTCAATTCCTTACATAAGTATTTAAGGCGCTTATTAATGCGTGAAGAGGATTATTTGCGGCGTGCGTATACTGCGCATTCAATACATAAGAAAAATTGGTTGCACTTTGCAAGCATTTATGATCTTATGCTGCTTTCATTATTGCAATTTTATGTTGTTGCAACAAGTATTATAAGAAAGGTACAGGTAGGTATGATATGGGCCAATGTAAATTATATAGATAATCTTCACCAAAAGTCAGCTTTGCTTTTGACAGTAGTTGGGGAACTTATCGCCAATTTAAGATATGTTAAAGACTTGTACGATATTTATGATATGAAGGGGTTTGCTGACAAACATTGGGGGCAGGTTGTAATTAAAGGCAGGGGAGCTCCTCCTTCCTTATCATTTAAGAGGTTGAATTTTAGTTTTGGGAGGAGAAGTCGGCGTTTTATATTGAAGAATGCGAACTTAACTATAAACCCCCGGGAGAAGATTCTTATTTTAGGTCGTGATGGGGCGGGGAAGACTGCACTTGTAAAAATTTTGACGACACTTTTCCCAGTCCCATTTAAAAGCTACTATGTAAATAATATTCCAGTAGAAGAGTACGCACGAGGAGAAATAAAAAACTTGTTTTCACTAGTGCCAGAAGATTTTGGGCGTTATTATGTGCCATTTAAGAAAAATATAATATTGGGAGACCCAATGCGTAAATTTGATAAAAAGCAATATAATACAGCTTTAAAAATTACCGGCTTAGATAAATGGCTAAAACAGTCTAAAATTAATCCTGAAACAATTCCATTAGGCACGTATTTTTATCCAGGGGTAGAGTTACCATCTGGATTGTGGCAACGAATTGCAATTGCAAGAGCTATTTATAGAGATAGGCCAGTATATATTTTAGATGAACCATTTAGTTATATTGATAGTGCTGCAAAATATTCAATATTTCACAATTTAGCTAACTATTTGGACAAGTATGGGAAGACATTAATCTATATAGGTGAAGATATAGACTTTTTAGACTATTTTGATGCTGTGTACGAAAAACTCGGGAACGGTAGGCTCGTACGTATTACTAAGGCAAAAGCCAAGCGTGAGTGGGGCGGTGGACGTTATAAAAAATAAAAGGTTCTAAAATTCTAGTTTAATATTTGTAATAT
>JALVLD010000063.1 GCA_027033525.1 Candidatus Dojkabacteria bacterium | reverse complement strand
ACCTAATAATTATATTGGACACCAAATAGTTTCAGACCAATCAATTACTAATATTTATGGGAAAAATCATTGGCAAATGGGGTCTATTTCAAGAGGAATATTGCGATTTATTAAATTATTTTTTGAATCAAAAAGTGGTTACTACTCAGCAGCAAAATTAACAATTAAATGTGTATAACTAATATAAATCATTGTCTTATCAAGTAATTTATTCATTTACTTTGCTTTATCGAAAAAACAGTTACCATACCTCTGAAAGAATATCAAGAGTTAAAGCAACAATTACAAGAAGCTTTATCCCTTATTAAAGCCTTGCGTACAGAAATAGAGCTTCTAAAACGAGGTAGAAAAAGCACTACAAGTTCGACCCCAAGTTCACAAGATTACACAAGAAGCAATACATATAATTCACGGAAAAAGTCAGAAAGAAAGAGTGGTGGACAAAAGGGGCATAAGGGAAATTCCCTAACAATGAGTACTAAACCTGACGAGACTATACATTATGTACCAAAATTCTGCAATGATTGTGGAATGCCTTTGAATAGCTTAAAGGTGCGATTTAGCAGAAGACGACAAGAAATCATTATTCCACCTATATCCCCTCAATACATAGAACACCAATCGTATAAATGCACTTGTGAGAACTGTGGTACAACAACAGAAAGCAAAATGCCAAAGCATCTAAAAGCAAACATTCAATATGGTCAAAATATCCAATCCTTAGTAACTTATTTGTCCGTTTATCAGTATCTACCTGCTAAAAGATTAACACAATTTTTAAATGATTTTTACAATATAAAGATGAGTCAAGGCACTCTATTCAACATACTCTCCTCTATGAGTAATAAAGCAGAACCTACGTATAAAGAAATTCAACAGAGATTGACAATAGCAAAGTATGTGGGTGGAGATGAAACGGGTGCTCATATTAACAAGGATAAAGCTTGGTTTTGGATATTTCAAAATGATTTATTAACATTTATAAGAGCTTCTTCTAGCAGAGCATATCAAGTTATTAAAGAAACCTTTCCAAAAGGCTTTCCTATGTCTGTATATGTTTCTGATAGTTTGCCAGCACAATTAAAGATTAATTCTCTGGCCAAACAATTATGTTTAGCACATTTATTAAGAGAGTTGAAAAAGTTTGAAGAAGTGTTTGATAGCCAATGGGCAATACAACTAAAAGCACTCTTCAAAAAAGCCATAAGCTATAAGAAGAAAATGCAAGAGACTCATTACTCTACAACTAATCAAATAGTAGAAGATTATGAAAATGAATTAAGCAAATTATTAGAAGTCGATATTAGCACTATGCATAAAAAAGAACAAGCCTTTGTCAGGCGACTACGAAAAAGACGAAATTCGATTTTTACATTTCTCTATTACAAGGAAGTCCCCCCAGACAATAATGCTTCGGAAAGAGGGATTAGGAATATCAAAGTAAAAATGAAAATATCAAATCAATTTAAGTCTTACGAATTTGCTCAATATTTTGCAGTGATAAGATCTGTTATTGATACTACTATTAAAAATGGACAGGATGTTTTTACGGCACTTAACCATTTAGCTAATCAGGAATTAATTGCTGCTGAGTAGTAACTCCAAAATGGTAGTCAGGTTCTTTTTTTACCTTGCACAGAACGGCAGTCTGTCTAATAAGTTATTTTTCTATAATACACAC
>JALVLD010000062.1 GCA_027033525.1 Candidatus Dojkabacteria bacterium | reverse complement strand
ATACAATATAGTATTATTAGGCCTTCCAGATTTTACAATTATTTTATTTTTAGCTTTAAATGTTTTAGTGTAGCCTTTGGGTTTAATCCCAACATCTACTTGGATATCATCTGCTATTATTTGAAGCCAAACATCCCCCGTAGTTTCAACTTTAAACTCTTGTTTTTCTGGCTTTTTAGGTACATTAGTTGGTTTTACCTTTTGTTGTGCTTGTTTATCTGTATAATTTACTACTATTTTCTTTACTGTTTTCCTATCTTCTAAATGCAATTTATATGCTATAACTTCAATTATATTATCTCCTTTTTGCAAATGAAAAGTTAAAGAAAATGAATTTTTTTCATCTAAGTGAACAGTTTGGCCATTTATTTTTACAACAGTATTAGGCTCTACAACTCCTTTTATTGTAATTTTATCTTCAGTTGTTTTTACATATTCTTGTTTTGGTTCTATAATTTCCAGCTTAGGGGGTTGCCCTGCTTGAATATATAGCTTTAACATATATGCTATAACTCCTACAAAAAATAATACTAAAAAAACTGCAAGCACATGGATTGGGCTAATTACTAAGGCTTTTGAAACTTCTTTGTTTTTATAAACTTTTAATGGCTGCTCTTCTTCTCCAACTTGACGTCTATAAATAGCCATAACTTTTTCTACATCTAAGCCTAAAAAATCAGCATACGTACGGATAAATCCTTTAACAAAAGTAGTTGACTTAAAGCCAGAAAAATCGTCATGTTCAATCTTTTCTAAATATTCTGGTTTTATAAACGTTGCCTCGCTAGCTTCTTTATAGGTTAAAGCTTTACGTTCCCTTGCTTTTTTAAGTATTTTGCCAACAGTAAGCATACTTGATTATACATCTAACGCACCTAGTTTTCAGAACAAAGAAAGAGCATGGGGCAAAAACGCAGAAATCCTAGTAAACTTTTTAATTTCTCACCTATTTCCGGCACCGTGAGTTTAAAGATCAATTCCCCATTGGGCATTTTTGCCCCACACCCGAAAGTGTTGTGCCCTAAAATGTTCAGCTTTGCTAAAGCACCTACCATATATTTACCTATCTGGAGCGGATTAGAGATTTGCAACCCAAAACCTCTAGAAATGAGTCTTAACATAAACTTGCACCAAAATCCCCAACGCCACAAGCAAAATTTGAACAAGCCATGCTCTCATTGTAACTTTTGCATCTGGCCAGCCTTTATGTTGGAAATAGTGGTGAATTGGTGCTATAGCAAATAAACGTTTTTTACGAATTTTAACACTTAATATTTGTAAAACACTGGTTGCTAAATCCAAAATAAAAATCAGAATAAAAAACAGAAAAGCTTCAACTGTATCTGTATATAAAGCCACAAGTAAAAATATTGCTCCCATTGGCAAAGCTCCTGGACTTCCCATAAAAACTCTTGCAGGAGGAATATTAAAATATAAATACACAATAAGCACTCCCATTAAAACAGCTAAAAGCTCACCAATAGAATGTCCTCCATATGCCATAAAGGTATTTGGGAAAGCTAAATTAAGTGCTAGAAAACCCACTAAAGTAATTAAATACAGCCCTGTAGATAATCCGTCTACTCCATCTATTATTTCTGTTGCATAGGAAGAAGTAAGCATAAAGAATGCAAGGATTGGGATAGCCCACATAGGCAAAGGGATTTTATACCCTAAAAACCAAAATGAAGATACGCCCAAATAACTAACGACTAAATACGCTACTGCTGTAAAGAGTAAAAACATGGTGAGCAGTTTAAATGCTCTAAAGCCAAAAGTTTCGCTTAGCAAACGATATTTCTCACTACGTTTTATAAAAAACTGAGTAAAAACCTCATCTACAAAACCATACAGCCCAATAAAGAAAAATGAAATTGCCAATGCCCTTGCAAGAGGTGTTTTAAATAAAAACCACCAAACTGCAGGAGTCGTAAGCCAAATTAAAATGCCTCCTAATGAAGGTGTGCCTATTTTGGCCCGTTCTTTGTTTATCTTGAAAAAAATCTTATTAACGCCATTTTTCATTAATTTATGCGTTGCTAAAAATTTCATTTTGTACAAAAAATCTATAAGAGGAACTACCCAAACTGCTGCTGCAATAAAACCAATAAAAAAATCTTTTGCAAAATTTAAAACTAAAGTTGCACTATTCATTTATTTCTTCGTTAAATAAAGTACTAATGTTTTTGCCCCTCCTTCTAATTGACTTAAATTAAACTTTTCATTAGGCGAATGTAAGCCATCGTCTGGAAGGCCATAATTTGGCATTAAAATTGCAGGATTATATTTTCTTGCAAATGTTGTAACTAAACCAATAGAGCCGCCTTCTGGCACAAGCACAGGATCTTTACCAAAAGCTTCTTTAACAACCTCTAAAAGTTTTTTTAGTTCTGGGCGGGCAGGATCCATATAAAATGGATCTCCACTAAATAAACGAGTTAACTTCCAAGTAACACCTTTTGGAATAATTTGCTGTAAATAACTACGCACTAGCTCTTCTGTTTTTTCTACAGTTAAATGTGGCACAAGTCTTATACTAAACTTAACCCAAGCATTAGCAGGAATTATAGTTTTTAATTGCCCAGGTTTTGTAAAACCCGAATAGATACCATGAACATCTAGGCTTGGCTTAAGCCCTGTAAGGACAAGAGGCGGAAAGGTTGTACCTTTACGTCTATATGGAGTTACTACACCAGCATTAACTTCTTGCTTAATTTCATCATAAGTTGGGCTAGCTGCCTCTACAAGTTTAATTTCTTCTTTACTTGGCTTTCGGACACTTTTGTAAATTTTAGGAATTCTAATTCTATTGCGCAAAATATCTTTTAATTTAAAAATCACATAACCAGCCAAATTTGCAGGATTTAATACAACATTACCATAAATTCCAGAATGAATATCTTGTGGCAAATTTTCTAAATATAAATCAAAATATGCAATACCTCTTAAAGCATACACAACACTTGGTTTGTTATGGGCAATCCAAGGCCCATCTGCAATCCATAAGGTATCTACAGCTAAAATATCTTTAAACTGCGAATCTTCAATTATTTCATTTGTTGTAGGCCCGCCAATTTCTTCTTCACCTTCAATAAAAAATTTTATATTGTACTGTTTTTCCTTTACTTCTTTTATGTAATATTCTGCAGCAATTATATTTGCATATAATTGGCCTTTATTATCATTTGCACCACGTGCATAAATTTTGCCATCTCTAATGTCTGGCGCAAATGGAGGTGTTTTCCATTCATCTAACGGTTCTGGAGGTTGCACATCATAATGCCCATAAATCATAATTGTAGGCTTGTTTTTGTCTACAGTATATTCGGCATAAAGCACTGGATTTGCATTTTTCCCCAATGAAGGTTTTGTAGGCAACAATGTTTTAGTTTCAAAACCTAAAGTTTCTAGCTTGTTTTTAAGCCAATCTACAGCTGCATTAATATCCTTTTTATGAGCAGGATCTGTACTAATAGATGGAATTGACAAAAATTCTTTTAATTCTTGCAAAAAACGTTCTTTATTTGCTTCATAAAATTCTTTAAACCCCATTGCCTTATTGTATGTAGGTTTAAAGTGTTAGTCAATAAGATGTATAGGTCCAAAAGAGGCAACAGTATTAATGAAATAGTTAACTTTTCGATAAACTGCTTAGTACTACATACACAAATAGAGACCAAGTAAAATAATATAAAAAGAGAACAATAAATGCTAAAATAATATAAACTCTTACAAAAATATTTTTTCTTCTTAAACTAAACTCAAAAGATTTCCAAAGCCTCCAGACAAATATTAGCTCATATGCATGCCAAAAGATAAGAACGGCAACAAATATCTCGACCAAAACCGTAAACATCCCGTTAATAAGCTCGTCAGCGGAATAATTCATCAGTATAGACGTATATAACCAGAGCAAAAGAGATACGCCCCAAAATGTAAAAATCATATCCCTTAAAACTCTTAACTCTACTAGCATACCCTTTCTCCGATTCTGTGGCTTCCTTATAGAAATGGTTGTAGCCACCATACTATTCCAAATACCTATAGGCAATACTAACACAGGTAATAATATAATCTCTCCAAAGACGCCAAAGGTCTCTAATATATTCGCTACCATTGAATTTTTCCCACTTCCCCCAATCATCAACCCTGTCTCTACAAATAAAATCCAAAAAATACCAGGACTTCCCCAGGATTGGTGGTCTATATATCCCTGCTTCGGCGTTAACTGCATGATTTTATTAGTCAATAAGGCTAAAATGGTCGCCACTACAGCTATGCCGCATATCAACACTTCCAATATAAAAGATTTAGAAGTATCGGAGACGAGAAAAACCACCCCTAACGCAACCACAGGCACAGAAATCAGCACAACGACACCTAGAAAATCTTTTAGAATATTCCACACGTTTCTAAACACCTCCTGTAATTTTGCTATAGGTAGACAAAGTACACAACTCGTACGAGCCCGTATACAATTCTCTGTTCCATCCACCTTCTCCTCTTTTTTCCCCTTCTTTCTCTTAACACTGCTCATGTTCTACTTTTAATCTTATCATTCACTTTTCGTGCAAGTAAATACCCAATAAGCCCAACGGATGCAACTGCTGTAGCAACTAAAACTCCTACCCTTGCTACCTCTTTTATAGCTTTTTTGCGCTTTGCTTTCTGGTACCAAGAATGAATCTCAACTATTGGTTCTTCTTCTATTTCCGTAAGTTGCACATAATAATTTCTAAAACCACTTGCCTTGTACACCTCCCAAAATTCTTTAGCATACCGCATCAAAGCCTTAGGAACTCCCCATTTTTTCAACTGAGTAATAGCCTTTAAGTCTGGCGCAAGTACAGTCCGCACTTTCTTGCCTGCTTTAAGGAAATGCAAATTTAAAGCACCCTCTAATGAATAGTTTTTTATATTTCTTAAATCCACTTTTTCAAATTCAGATTTCCAAAAGGCTCGCTCTCCGCCATTAATACGAGCTAAACCTAATAATCCAACAGGAGTTAACCTATCGCTCCCTCTGTCTAAAATAACCATATCATATTGTTTACTCGCCACCAAATAAAGCATTTTATCTAAATATTCGTCTTTTAGATTTTGCAAATCCGCATCTAACATTACCACTAAGTCGCCCGATACTTTTTGCATACCTTTTTTAACAGCATCTGTTTTCCCTTGATTTTTGCGTAAATTTACAAAAACAAGTTTCTTACATTTCTTTGCAAAATCTTTTACTACTTCTGCTGTAT
>JALVLD010000061.1 GCA_027033525.1 Candidatus Dojkabacteria bacterium | reverse complement strand
TTGCAGGCAGAGGATAAAATAGGCACTCTTCTTCCCTGCAATGTATCCATAATAAATCAGGGAGACGGGAAAGTGGAAGTTGCTGTTGTCAATGCTGCAAACGTTATGAGAGACATTAAAAACCCTGCATTGCAATTAATCGCATCCGAAATGAGCGAAAAATTTGAACGCGTGCTTCTTAAACTCAAATAGTTGTCCTACATACCGGTCACTTTAAACTCCGTTCGTCTGTTGTTTTGCCTTCCCTCAGCATTCTCATTTGTATCAACCGGCATTGTTTCTCCATATCCTTTATAGGACAATCGTGAAGGGTCTATTCCTTTCTGTACCAAATAGTCAAAAACAGCCTTTGCCCTGTTCTTCGACAACTCCATATTATACTCATCAGAGCCGACATTATCAGTGTGTCCGCTGATCTCAATACTTATTTGAGGGTTCTCCCGCAACAGATCATACAATTTATCAAGTTCAATCCTTGATTTACTTTTCAGATCGTATTTATCCGTTTCAAAGAAAATATTATTCAACACCACCGACTCTCCCACTTTTATAGGCTTCAGCGGAATATCTTTATGAACAGGCTCCGTAAGGTCGTGTTCGCCTGTAAGATTAAAATTATCGGAATAAAACAGATATCCTTTTTTCGATACATTCAAGGCATAATCATGATTAGTCGGAAGACAGACCAGAAACTCACCGTTCCCTTTGTTGGATAACGACTGCATAACCGTTTTTCCCGTTTTAAGATCAATTAATTCAAACCTTGCCTGTAGCTTGTTCTTTGTTTCACTGTCAAAAACGACACCCTTCATATATGTTACCGGTTGCGGCCTTGCTGCTTCGTAAAGTTTAAAGGCATACAGGTCAAGTCCTCCATAGCCTTCCGGTCTGTCGGAAGCAAACATTGCGAGCTCTCCGTCAGTGCTGATAAGAATACTGTTTTCCGATTTATAAGTATTTATCGGGTATCCAAGATTTACAGGTTCGCCCCAATTTCCAAGGCTATCGCGCCTTGAATAAAAGATATCCAGCTTTCCCATTCCAACGTGTCCGTCAGATGAAAAATAAAGGGTTTGATTGTCGGGATGAATAAAAACAGAGCCCTCGTAACCGCTTGTATTGATATTAGGGCCAAGCAGCACAGGATCGGCCCATTCATTATTTTCATCAAGTTCCGACATCCAGATATCGTAATTATCATTTCTGTTACTGATAAAATAGAGCGTTTTACCGTCAGACGACAAAGAGGGCTGCGACTCCCAATATCTTGAATTTATCGGTTTTCCAATATTATACGGGACACCCCAGTTGTTCCCGTTACGGACGGAGACAAACAGATCACAGCGTCCGTAACCCCGCCTTCCGTTTTCATAACCATTAAGGCCTTCACAGGCAGTAAAAATCAAAGTGTTACCATCAACCGAAAGTGAAGGTGCCCCCTCATTCCTGTCAGAATTGATCGGTGGCCCGATATTCTTCGCCAAACTCCATTCTTCTCCATTTTCATAACTTATAAAAAAATCCTCCTGCTTACCTGTGAATGTTCCTGGAGCGGCCAGCAGCCTTGTAAACAACAAAGTCTGATTGTCAGCTGTCAGACAAGGGAAATATTCATCCCTGTCGGTATTGACACTACTTCCCAGATTAACTGGCTTAAAAGGTACTGGAGCAGCTATCGCTTTTATGGC
>JALVLD010000060.1 GCA_027033525.1 Candidatus Dojkabacteria bacterium | reverse complement strand
CTACAGGATCGTCATCCTATAGAGGCCATCATCCAAAAGGCGGTTTCAAGGCGAGCCTCATCGCCTAACAGGCATATGTATTCTTTTTGTTCTTAGACCCCCCGCCCCAGAAAAGGGTACCAAATTTAGATCCACACAGATTTTCAAAAGCAACCCGAATCACAAACCTTAGGTGGATCCTCATTACTTTCCAAAAACCCCCTTTCTTTTCTCTTGCATCCTCCTCCAAAAATCCCCGATATACTATACAGAAAAATTATTACGCAATTAAAGACTCCTTGAGGGGAGTATCTGAATATACTATGGCTTTCTTAATGCGAACTTTTTCTACGATAAAATTGTCCAACACCAAAATATCCATATCTGTTTTTGCAAAAATATCTAATGCCTTATCGGGAGTTTCCACTATTGGTTCCCCTTTCCTATTAAGAGAAGTGTTCAGCAGCATAGGTATACCTGTTTGATCGTAAAATTGGTAAATCAAATCCCAGAAAAAGGGGTTGTCTTCCCGATCCACCGTCTGTAATCTACTTGTACCATCGACATGGACGACAGAAGGTACCAGAGCTTGTGTTCTGCCCTTAGCTCTAGCAACTAGGAGCATATAAGGACTATCACTTACTGGCATATCAAAATAATCATTGACAAAAGATCGCAATATAGAAGGAGAAAATGGACGAAATTCCTCCCTGCTTTTTATTCTGCGCAATTTACGAATAATTCGAGATTCGTTACCAGCCCGCGGATCGGCAAGTATGCTCCTATGTCCTAATGCCCTAGGGCCAAATTCACTGCGACCTCGGAACCATCCTACAATATAACCCTCTTTCAATCTTCTCGCTACATACTTAACATCGATTGGCCTCACCTCGAACTTTACATCATATCGGGACATAATACTAAAAATATAACGTATTTCTATTGGAGATCTGTGTGGTCCTAAATACGGAGAAAATTCCTGGAGATCCTCCCGCTTGCCGCCAGTTTTAAGGTACCCATATATTGCATTACCAAAAGATTGGCCTGTATCTCCAGCAGCGGGTATTATGAATATATCATCTATATCCGTATTTTCTAATATCTTTGTATTAGCTACACAGTTTAATGCTACCCCACCAGCAAGACATAAGTTCTTTATACCTGTCTTCTTTACTAAATATCGGACTAGGGATATAATAAATCTTTCTATTTCGCTTTGAGCGTATGCAGCCAAATCTTTGTACTCTTGCGTTAATTCCTCAACTGATGGAATATGTTGCATCGGGGGAGGAAAAGGCAAATTATATTTGACAGCAAAATTTTGCAACATCTCCACAGGTTTCTCCGGATCATTGACCAAATTTGATCTAGACAAAAAATGATCTTTATCCCCAACAAATATATGGCTCCCGGAAAATCTACTCGGATCGCCGTAAGCTGCAAGCGCCATTGTATTAGCAGAATATGTATAAGAAGGCCATCCTATATAATAAGTGAAGGCCCTATAAGCCTCACCTGGCCCAACATCTCGCGGTTTATCAAAAACTCGACACAATCTCCTTATTTTCTGCCCTTCGCCGATATAACACGTTACTTGCTCCCTAGGATATAACCACCATTTGTTTCCGTTACTTGAATTACGTTTAGACAAAATATCACCACCCGCATCGTACACAATAATAATAGCCTTTTCGAAAGGAGAAGGGATAAACGTA
>JALVLD010000059.1 GCA_027033525.1 Candidatus Dojkabacteria bacterium | reverse complement strand
GCTTAGGCTTATAAAATAAGAACAACAACAGCTTTGGTGCAATCCTTAATACAAGTACTGTAAAACTTACTATTACAACTACACCGGCAATAATATAAAACCCAAGAGCCAACCATTTCTGCAACAGCAAATATTTTGTCAAAAATGTGTAAACAGAATCAAATATGGGATCGGCTTTAGCTAACAACCCTATCAATAAATAAGCGAAGGCCACACTCGCCAATACTAATAATGCATAAAGTACACTTCGTCCCCCCTTGGTCCCTGCGTTTTTGAGTAAAAACTCTGCAAGCTCTTTAATAGCGATACCGAATGCAACCACGAACACTATCGGATACCATAAAGTCATAAACAATAATGAAATAAAGAACAGAGCGATATGAATAAAACCTACGTGCGTAACAAAATCCTTTCGCACAACATACATACTTAATAAATAAGTTGCACTTAGTAAATAAAAGGCTGCTGCCCAGAATAACGGCCAATTGATTGCAACAATACTACCCCACAAAGTACCTAATGGAACACTTAAAAAGGCTATAAATAAAGCCACGCCTAACCATTTAAGTAGAGGAGAAGTACTTTTTAACGGCGTAAGCTTCAAAACAATATACGCTGGGAATAACCAAAACAAAACCCCAAGGAAGTTAGGGAGTAACAAACTTTTCTCTCCGAACTCTGAACTATAACCAATAAAAGGATTTTGTTGTTTTAATAAATAAAAACTTCCCCATATAAATCCAAATAATATTGCAACCTTTAAAATTGTTCTAAACTCTAACGAAGATGTTCGTCCTAACGTTAGTTTAAATCTTTCAAATAAACCAACTCGCATCTATAACATTTTAACACATAACTATCCACAGGAGCAAGATTGTGTGAAATCTAGTTTCACGGAATTTTATGTTTTGTGGATTAATTGGCGTTAATTGTTCCACGCAGTGGCTCAAACCTGCAATCTTTCACGCTCCTTGCGATATGCTTGTGTGAAATATCCCCCCTTGGCTACCAACTCTTTAGCCGTTCCCTGCTCTATTATTTCTCCTGACTTAAATACATAAATATAATCCGCTTGCAAAATAGTTGAATATTTATGCGACACCATAATTACTGTTCTATCTTTGAATTCTTCAAAGATATTATCTACTATATCTAAGGCGGTTTTAGGATCTACAGCGCTAGTTGGTTCATCTAACAATAAAATATCTCGAGGTGCGTAAAACACACGGGCTAAATGCAAGCGCTGCCATTGGCCTAAAGATAATCCTACCCCAGCTTCAAACGTAGGCGACAACGGTGTATTAAATTTAAACGGAAGCTTTAAAATGGCATCGTAAATATACGCTTTTTGCGCAGCCCAAACCAAGCGGTTATGTACCTTCACTCGATGTTTTCTTAATACTATATATTGAGTATAAAAATTCTTTATTTTTCCTGCCATTAAATCTCTCCACATTTGTTCGTATTCTTTATTATTTCTAAACAATCCTGCCAGCGAAAAGTCACGAGGTTCTAGTTTCCGACTGCCGAAAGAAACTATTTTATCTAGCATAATTATTTGGCCAGCTGTCAAAAATCCCAATCTTACGACCTCTTGAGGTAACGAACTGAATTGTTTTAAATAAATATCTTGCTTATATTCAAAAGGTTCCTTATCTCCAACTAAAAGTTTGCCTGCATAATTAGGATATGCACCTAAAATTAACTTTATTAATGTAGTTTTGCCAGCTCCATTTTCCCCCACAATTGCAATGTTTTTACCATATGGGATGTGTAAATTAATATTCTTAAGTGCATACTCTTTAGCATTAGGATATTTAAACCATAAATTTTTTATGACAATATCGCTACCATTTAAACTTTTTGGAGCATATTTGTTCAAATGCCTTAATATATATCTCCGACGTTTGCTAGGTAAATCTTGCAAGATTTTATTTTCAAGCTCGGCTTTTACACTTCCATCTAAAAATCTAAAAAACAGCCACAAATAATAAGCTTCGCTGTACATAAATGACATGCTTGCAACCACAAAAGAAATTTTAACTGCAAGATCCGTAACCATACGTAAATAAAATGTAAACTCACCAACAGAAATTCCGCCTGTAAATAGCAATTTAAGGAAGTAAATAAATATCAATGTGTGTATGATCCCCATAATAAGTCTGGAAGGAATCCAGGACTTCATACCTAACTTAAAATTTAAAGTTTCAATTACTTCGGGCATTATCCTACTACCATAGCTAAAGTTTTTGGCTATGTAGCTAACAAAACCGTAATACTTTAAATTTATGTAATTGCGAATATTAAAAAGCTCAACCAAAACGCCTTTTGTAGAAAGTCTAGCTTCTCTAAAGGCGTCACTATACTTATTCCGCCTTACAACGAATCTATACCAGACTATTCCTAACAAAATACTTACAACAACTAAAATAAATACTAAAATAGGGAATCTTAGGATAACATATGCTCCGACTGTAAAAATAAAAATTAAGCTGTTGATTACTCCGCGTAATTCCTTCAATAAGATACCTATCTCGTTTCCACGCCAAACACGATCTGCCCGAGCGGTTAAAGCATTAAAATTAGGATTTTCAAGTATTGCTATTGGGTAATTTTGTAGGGCATTTAACCAAGCATAATTTATGTATTGATCTAACTTAATAAACAATCGTCTTTCCCACGTGCTGGTGAGTCCAAAACGTGTATCAAACAAATAATTCCAAAATATTATAAAAATTATGACACTTGCCCAAGGATAAATTGTAGAGATCCCCAGCCCGTTACCTACTGCATCTATTATCCTTGCTATAGCATATGTTAAAGCAACATTTGGTATTAAAGCCCTAACTGTTAATAACAACAAAAAGCCAAAAGAATTTAATGGCCCCCATGCTTCATAAAAAAATTTTAATAACCGCAACAATGTGGCTACATACTCTCTTAACGAAACAACTCCAACAGGCCTTTCTAAAATTGAAGTTGGATGGTGTAATTTATTTGCCATAAAGATAACTTAATTATATCAGAGTTTTTCGCATTTTCAATAAAACTCTATACCCCGACCGGTATATAAACTTTCCTGAATCTAATGTCTGCTTAGAAATTATTTTGAATCCTTCTCTTTTATAAAACTTTATAGTACGAATATTTTTTTCTAGAACTGTAAGTTCAATAAAATTTACGCTTGGCATTTGTTTGTGTACTTGGTTTATAAAACTATCTAATAAAGTCTTACCTATTCCTAAACTAGTTAAACCTGGTAAAACATAAATTCCAAAAATTTCAGCTACCTCTTTACCTTTTATAGCGCCATCGCAATAACCAATTATTCCTAAATCTTTATTTATAGCTTTAACTCCAATAAAGTTTTTATCTGCAATAAATTGTTGATACTGTTTTATTCTTGCTGAAGACAAACGTGTTTTTATAAATTCAGCTACTGATTTTTGTTTTTTCTTTTTTCCTTGGTTGTTAAAATATGTAGGAATCCAACCTAAAACATTCAACTTTATAAGCTCTTTAGCATCATGCGGATAAATAATGTCTATTTCATAAAAAGACATAACGTATTATACTAAACTATGCCAACGCCTTTTACGCTTTTTAATTGGAGTCATCCTTTGCTACTACGCATGCAGCAAACTTGGGGCGATAAAAATCTAAAACCTGTACCCGGTGCTGGTTGCATAAAACATCCCAAAATAATGCTTTTGTTTATTAATCCTACTGCTAGAAATATAACTACTCTACCTTCATGGAATTACAACACTTACCCTTGGATAGGTACAAAACAAGTTTGGAAATTTTTATATGAGAGCAATCTCATTAGCGGTGAAACTCTTGCTATAACTCAGAATACCCCCAAGGACAAATATACCCCCGCGATAGTGAAACGCATCTACGCAGACATTGCAGCACACAAAATTTTTATTGCAGAGTTTATAAAAGCTACCAAAAAAGATTCCGCGCCTCTACCTGATGCAGCATTTAAACATGCTTTGCCTTTTTTACTTAAAGAAATAAAAATACTACAACCTAAATACATTATTGCACTTGGGAGTAAAACAGCAACACATCTTTTAGGCAAACAAACTTTACTTAAAAATGATTTTGGCAAACAAATTAATTTACAACTTAATAAAAAATACAAAGTGATTATTTCATATTATCCAGTTGGGCAAGGAGCACGATATAAAAATGAAGTTGTGAGATTGATAAGAAGACTTAATAGTAATTAAGTAATTAAGGCTATAGCCCGATTTAAGAATATACGAATAAACAATTAAGGGGCAATGCCGTATACACACTAAATTGCAATTGGGCCTGGTGGAATGTCACGGCCAGTAAAAGGATCCTTGGAGGGGGACGTTGAAAATAACTCTAATAACGCCAAACGTTCTAAACTACCTTTCGCCGCAAAAAGCCGCTCTTTAAACCATTGCATTTCTGAACCCCTTCCCTGCATCCCCTTGCATCTACGCATCTGTCCTAAAATACCACCTCTTATCTTCTGTTGTTTTAAAGCTTCCTCTTGCACCCTCCAAAAGAAATATAGTACTTCTCGCCAACGTTCGGTACGTACTGCAGTAATCATTGAATAAACACCTAAAATATACTCAGGAGACAAACTAGCAAAAGCTCTTTGTAATTCTAAGATTTCATCTCTAGTAGGAAAAAATAAGTGGTAGTTAGCATCTGTAACATGTACCTCCAAATCAAATTTAAAAACGGGAAAACAACACGAAACCTAGGACTTTCAACTGAATAAGCAATTATACCTATTGGCATATGGGCTATAGTTTCTACTATCCCAATATCCTCTCCTTTAATAACTGGTCTCCCAATTAAAACATTCAAAGTCGTTAACGGTTTCTCTTCAGGAAGTAATCTACGTTTCTTTGGAACACTGTTTTGGTTATCTGCTAAGTCTAATACTGTAGTCGCCGTGACTAAGCGCATACCTAAAACCCCTAAACTGCTCCGCAATTGTCTTTCTCCAATGTATCTAGGTAACTTCTCTCGTTGCAAAATATTATTGTAAACTCCCCATATCCCCTCGAATGTATCAGCAGTTACAGAAAAACGTTCATTAGGGCTGTAAAGAGCCCCGCTCTCCTCACTCTCAGGACCTATATGATTACTGCACATGCGTGGACTTTATCAACACTTATCCTATAGCGCAATATTAAATACCTGACCAACAGTTAAACAACTTAATTCTCCCCTCTACCACTCCTTTATAAACTTCTTTGTTTCTGCAAAATAGATCCTTGCCTCTGTTGC
>JALVLD010000058.1 GCA_027033525.1 Candidatus Dojkabacteria bacterium | reverse complement strand
TATTTCCCTTTATTTCTAACAATCATTCTTCTTAATTGCTAAAACTTATATGCTATAATATTTTATGTTAAAGATTGCAGATAAAACTTTGCGTAATAAAAACGATCTTGGTAAGTATTTATCCGAAAATTTAGTGAAGGTTTTGGTAAATGCATCTAAGATTGCTATTATTACAAATAGGAAAACTGTTGGGGTAAGACAGTTGTTGGCCGCACTTTTTTTAACAGGCGGTACTGCAGCTTATCAAATTTTAACGAATAAATTAGGGTATAAAGGATTAGAAGAGGCTAGACGTTTACTGGGTGTTAATCCTGAAAGCCTTGTTAAAAAATTAGAAGGAGTAGATAGGAAATCTTATCAAGATATTATTTTAGCACATGATACAAAAGAAATTTTGTTAGAAGCTGCCCGTTTAGCTAGCAAAATTAAATCTAGATACATAGGGACCGAACATTTACTAATATCTCTAATAGTTTGGGGGACTACATCCAATAGTAGTTTACTTAAGCCCTATTTGGAGCGAATCCCTGACGTGGATGGTTTCATTTCTAATATACTTACTCTAACTCAACTGCCAATGCTTCGCGATAGTGTTAAACAGACTAACGAAAATCCAAGTACATTTACGCCACTTCTTGGCGTTGGGGAAACTAAAAATAGCGGCAGCTATGTCAAAGATTTTACATACGACATAAATAGGTGGTTTAGTAAAAATACGCTTGGCGTTTTGTACGATAGGAATAAGTATGTGCAAGAGGTAATAAAAGGTCTTATTGATCCGATAAATAATAGCGTGTTACTTGTAGGGCCATCTGGAGTGGGGAAAACCTTTATTGCTTACTCTGTAGCTAAACATCTAAAACAAGCAGATGCGCCAATTGCCTTGCATAATGCTACTGTACTTTCTATTAATTTACCTAAAATTATTGCAACTGCAAAATTCCCAACAGATGTGGAGAAAAGCGTCATGGGTATTTTGTCGGATGCAAGTGGTTTAGGGAATGTAGTATTGTTTTTTGATGATTTTCAGTATTTGGTAAGTCCTGTTATACGTGGTGGGATGAATATGCGGCCAAGTATAAAAAAGCTTATAGAGACTCGAAGCATAAAGATTATTGCAACGATGTCGAACGCTGAATATGAATTAGTTGCAGGGCAGGATCCTGAGTTTATGAGATTGTTTAAGGTTATAAGAGTTACAGAGCCAGCCGAAACCGAGGTGTTGGCTATAATGAAAATGTATTTGCAAAAATTTTCTGAGTTTTTTCCTATCCGCGTCCAAAAGAAAGCACTTAATGTAGCAATTAATTTATTAGATGAGTATTTGCCGACTCTACATTTTCCCGATAAGGCAGTAAGATTTTTAGGGGAGTTGTTTAGTCAGAAAGTATTTACAAAACAATCAAGATTTAAAAATTTAGGACTTTTAGAACAAAAAATAGCACAAGTTGAAAATGCAAAACAGCGGTTTGTAGATTTAGGTCAATACGAAGAGGCGCACCAAGCACGTGGGGTTCAGGAGCAATTAAAGCGTAAGTTAAGAGCAGCGGTAAGTGAATTTAATAAAGAATCAAAGCGGGCTGTGGTTATCAATATTAATGATGTTCGTATGCATATTGCTAAGTTAACAGGTATTCCTGTAGAAACATTAAGCTCTGATGAGACTTCAATGCTTTTGCATCTAGAAGATAGTCTTAAAAAACACATTGTAAGTCAACAAGAAGCTATAAAAAAAGTTGCATATGCGGTAAAACGTGGAAGACTTGGTATAGTCTCTCGTAATAGGCCATGGGCAACATTTTTATTTTTAGGCCCAACAGGTGTGGGGAAAACTGAGTTGGCTAAGGCTTTAGCAAGAAATTTGTTTGGAGATGATAAAAAGCATTTGATTCAAATAGATATGAGTGAGTTAATGGAGGGGCATAGTGTATCTAAATTGATTGGTGCACCGCCCGGATATGTGGGTTTCCAGCAAGGAGGAATTTTAACAAACAAGATAAAAGAGCAGCCGCATAGTGTCGTACTATTTGATGAGATCGAAAAAGCTGCGGATCCAGTGCTTAATATTTTGTTGCAAATATTAGAAGAAGGACATTTAACCGATTCACGTGGTGAAACAGTTAGTTTTGCAAATACAATTATTGTTTTGACGTCTAATATTGGGGCTGAGAAAATTTTTGAAGATAAAGTTTTAGGTTTTTACAGAGAAAGTGTATCTACTCGCGATTTAAGTCAAGCCTATGAGAGTATGCGTATAGAGTTATTAGCTGAGCTAAAAAAGAAAATAAGGCCAGAGCTGCTTAATAGGCTGGACGATATAATAATTTTTAGGACTTTAACTTTAGACGATGGCAAACAAATTTTAGAAATTTTGTTAAATGAACTAAATGAACGATTGGTTTCAATCGGTGTTAGAGTGACCTTAACTGTTAAAGCCAAACGATTTGTTTTAAAGAAGGGGTTTAATCAAGAATACGGGGCAAGACCGTTGCGGCGAGAGTTACAACATAGTGTGGAGAATTTACTGGCAGATTATTTACTTTCTCATCACGAATTGTATTCACGGCTTAAGGTGGCTCACCCCAAGGTTTTTACAATTGATTATAATGCACGTAAAAAGACTTTGTTTATAAGTAAAGTGGAATAAAGATGTTTAAGTGTAGTAGTTGCGGTTTTGTGGCTTCAAAATGGAGTGGTAAATGCCCTAATTGTGGAGGTTGGGGAACTTTAGAAGAAGTCAACGAATCTGTTTTGCAAAAAAATCTAACTAAAAAAAATAAGAAAGAACAATCGTTTCATTCCGTTGTATTATTTAATGCAAAAAAGCCTCCAGTAGGTTTAGCTCAAAAGGTTCGTATAAGAACTGGGTTTAACGAACTCGATAGAATTTTAGGAGGTGGGGCTTTGCCTGGTGCTGTGACATTATTAGGCGGTGAGCCAGGAGTTGGGAAGTCTACATTGTTGTTGCAGGTACTTGTAAATATGGCTGCAAAAGGTAAAAAAGTTCTATATATTTCTGCCGAAGAGTCAGAGAATCAGGTTTTTTTAAGATTAAAGCGTATTATTAAAAAGGTGCCTGAAAATTTGTATATTGTCTCCGAATTAAACTTAGAATCAGTTTTAGAATTGCCAGAATTACGAACCTTTGATTTCGTTGTTTTTGACTCTATTCAGGCGTTTGTATGGCCTAAAATAGAAGGCCTAGCTGGGGGAATGTCACAAACAAAAGCAGTGGTATCATTAATTACGAATTTTGCCAAGACACATAAAGTAGGAACCTTTTTGATTGGGCAAGTAACTAAAAGTGGGATGGTCGCAGGCCCTAAAACCGTCGAGCATATTGTAGATACTGTTATTTATTTAGAGCATTTTGTGGTTTCTGAAGCTCGAATCATTAGGGCAGTTAAGAATAGATTCGGAGAGGTTGGGGATATTGGTTTTTTAAAGATGAGTCAGAGTGGTTTTGTTGATTATCAAAATGCACTCGCAATATATGTAGATGATAGGGTAAATTTAGAACCTGGTGCAGCTTTCGGGGTCATTATGTTGGGGAATAGGCCCTTGATTGTCCAAGTCCAGGCTTTGGTGAATGATTCAAATTTAGCTATGCCTCGTAGAGTAGTAGAAGGAGTTAGTAAAAGTAAAGTTGAGGTTTTAAGTGCAGTTATTAACAGACGTATCCCTAAGCTAAATTTATTTTATAAGGATTTATTTGTAAAAGTGTTAGGTGGTTTAAACCTCAAGGATGCTGGGGTAGATCTAGCATTAGTGGCTGCTATCGTATCTTTTTTAACTAAAAAAACATTTAAGAATACTGCTTTTATTGGAGAAGTTGATTTGTTAGGAAATGTAAAACCAACATTGGCATTAGATGCACGTATAAAAGAAGCTAAAAAACATGGTTTTTCTAATATTGTAACATACAGAGAGTTAAAGCATGTCAGAGGGTTGGTCTAGTGTTCCACAATGCGTAACATTCATATGCGATTAACCCCTCACGCGAATAAAGTTTAATTGGAGTGGCGCGGCGGGCGTTACTTGCTCGGACTAAATGGTAACTTGACAACTGTGTCGGCTGTGTATATACTTGTTATAGGTTGTGCCGCCAAAGGTATATAGGATATATGCCTCTTGACAGAATAACTCGAGGTATAGTAAAATTAGGCAGAGCAAAGAGCTTCTACCCTGGATCCGGAGTTTGATCTGGGTCCATGGCAGAGGCCCTTTAGGAATCTGTGCCCTGGGTCTGGAGTCTTCCTCTGGACTCAAGGCACAGAGGCTTAAGTAAGCCTTCCCCTATATGTGCAGATCTAGCAAAGGTCTGTAGCTATAGGGGATCGGTTAGGGGCAGTGCCGGTCCCTTTTTTTAGATAGTTTTAGCCAAATTTAGATATTCACAAAGGTCGCAAATTAAAATTTTTGATATAATAATGAGCTTGGGAAGTTTGCATCCAGACTTATCCGTTATGCTCCTTTTTATCTAAACTGGTATTTTCCTTTATGTTAACAGTTAGTAAACTAGAAAAAGCACAGGTCACGCAATTAAGAAAATTAGCTAAAGAATATGAAATTTCTGGTGCAGCTAAACTAGATAAACAAGACCTGATTAGGGAAATTTTAAAGAAATCAGCAGAGGCCGATGGTTATGAGTATGTAAAAGGTGTTTTGGAGGTTGTTAATGGTGGCAATCATGGTTTTTTAAGGGTAGATGGATTAATTGCTAGCCCTAACGATGTATATGTGTCTGGAACTCAGATACAAAAGTTCGGCTTGCGAAGCGGGGATGTTTTAGAAGGTGTTGCACGTAAATCCAAGGATACTGAAAAGTATAGAAGTATGTTAAAGGTGGATTTTGTGGGTGGTCATTATGCAACAGAAGCCCCTAAGCGTAAGCCTTTTTATAAGAAGACTCCTATATTCCCCAATAAGCAATTGAAGTTAGAAACCACTTCCGATATTTTATCTACACGCATAATAGATTTGTTAGCACCAATTGGTTATGGACAACGAGGTATGATAGTTTCTCCGCCAAAGGCAGGGAAGACCTGGTTACTTAAAGATATAGCTAATGGTATAACTACGAATCAGCCTGATGTGTATTTAATGGTTGTATTGGTAGGAGAGCGGCCTGAAGAGGTTACTGATATGGAGCGTTCTGTTCGCGGTGAGGTTTTGGCTTCTAATTTTGATGAGCCTCCCGAGCATAATGTAAAAGTAGCTGAGATGGCCTTAGAAAAGGCTAAACGCATGGTCGAATGGGGGATGGATGTGGTTATTTTAATGGATAGTATAACACGTTTGGCTCGTGCTTCTAATTTAAG
>JALVLD010000057.1 GCA_027033525.1 Candidatus Dojkabacteria bacterium | reverse complement strand
GCTAAATACTCACCACGATTAAATTTGGCTCATAAACCTATTGTTCACAATCCTACATATCAAAAAGAGGTTGCTAAACGTTTTGATAAACTAAACGATCTTGCTTCCAAGATTTTTGCACAAAATAATCAGAAACAAATTGGTAAGCAATATAAAGCTGTTTATATTGGCAAAAATCAAGCTATATCTACACGATATCAACTTGTTGACTTGCAGAATATACCTCAAAATCTTACCCCCGGCGACATTATTAATATTGCGATTATTGATGGCGGACGACGTGGAATTGCTGCAAAAGTAGAAGTATAAAAACTACATCTACCCTTGCTGTTTCTTATATATAAAAATATGCTTATTTTGAGTGCCAAACAAAGAATCCTCTGTAAATTCTTTTGTGGCTACCAGCTTATAATGATTATCGTACACTTCAGGTAGCTCAAAAGCACAACTAACTATGCATTCTGGAAATCCTTTTTTTTCTAAAACTGTATAAAAACGTTCTAAAAATGCTGGCAACATATAAAAGAAAAAACACGCTTTCGATGGAATGCTACGTAACTTAAAGGCATCTTTTAGTTTAAATTTCACATGTTTACGGACACAACGCCCCGAGAATATGTACCTAAGCTTGGCCAAAACAAACGGCGTCAAGTATTTTTCAACTCCTATTACCTTTATCTTCTTTCTCTTTAATTTTGAGTTTTTACAAATATGGGTTGCTACTCCTAAAACAATATCTCCACCTCCGGAACCAATATCCCAAACCTCAGGATACGCATATAAGGCTTCTATGCTTGCCACAGCTTTTACGGCCTCACGCCTACTAGCAACAAAGGGGACCTCATTGGCAAAGATCCCCAACAATAAATGTATAAATAAAGACAGCAATGCAATAACGATAAAAAGCATGAAGACTAGCAAAGCAATAATAAAAAACTTGCTATACAACACAATAGTTTATTATATCAAGAATTCTGCTTGAATTGTACTGACGATAAGGTGTATAATATTTTGTGAACAGGATAAGCACAACACTAACACTAGAATATCTATTCCGCTCTAAAACCCGCGCTGACCTTATATGGCATTTACTCAAGCATTACAATAAAGCCTTCGGGCTACGCGAACTCGGCAGGATCATTGGCAAGCACCCCAATGCAGTATTACGCGAACTGCACTTCTTTAAAAATGCGAGTTTGGTTTTAGTAAATGAAACACCTACTAAACATCTATACAAAATTAATATGTCTCATCCATTCTTCTACGAAATTCTGTCTTTATTTCATAAATCATACGGACTCGGTGGACTAATTTTGCATAACGCCTCTATTTTCACAAATACTGAATATGTTATTCTCACGCACTTTTATATATTTTCAATCCCCAAAGATAAATACGATATTGATATCTTAATTGTAGGCTCTCCAGACTTTGAAAAGATTACAAACACAATTAACAGTTTTGAAGCCAAACTAAATACAACTATCAGATACAGCATTATTAGTTCGCCGGATTTTTTAAAACGCAAACAAAGTAAGGACCCCTTTGTCCTTAATATTTTAGAAAATCCATTTGTTTTGTTATTAGGCGATTTTAAAACGGTCCTAAAAACAAATACAGCAGCCAGTCCAATTGACCCTGCGTTAAATAATTAGCATTGAATCACCATAACTATAAAATTTAAACTTGCGCTTTATTGCCTCCTGGTATAATTGCCGCCAAGACAACCGAGCCCTTTTATACTGCAAAAAAGCATCTACCAACATAATAAGTGAACTCTGAGGCAAATGAAAATTAGTAAGCAACATATCAACAACCCTAAAGTCCCGAGGCGGACGAATAAACAAGTTCGTATGTTTAACATACTCCTGCGGCAACTTTAAATCTGGGGAAGTTAGATTAAAATCCAAGGCTAATGTCTCTAATGCTCTAACTACAGTAGTCCCAATCGCTAATATAGGATTATCATTTAATTTTTGCAAATATATTTTCTCAAAATTCTTCTTATCTAACACTACTGTTTCAGTATGTAAACGATTTTCCTCTAAATTACTCTCGCTTACAGGTAAAAAAGTGCCCAGGCCCACATGTAATACCACGTCGGCAAGATCTATTCCATTGATACGCATCCTCTTTTCAAGACCAGGTGTGAAATTTAGAGAAGCTGTAGGCGCAGCAGCAGAACCTATCTTTTGGGCAAAAACTGCTTGGTACCTTTCCTCATCTACCCTTTCGGCCTGACGCTCAAGATAAGGCGGAATCGGTACACTAGCTAAATTATCTAGAAAATGTACAAACTTTTCTCGTAGTTCTTTTCCTTTATAATTGGGATTACAGAAACGCAGTATACGCTCTCTTGTAGAACTTTTAACGGGCTCTATAAAGATCTTCCAATTTAAAATCTTAAAAAAACTCAGCCTTTTTAATTTACGCCACGGCAATCTAACAAGTGCTGATACTTCAAGGCAACCCCGTTTAATTGGCCAACTATCCTCTAAACTTTTCCCCATAGCCGACAGTATAAAAATCTCTACGTCTGAATAAGACTGCCCATCAATAAAATACGCATCGACAAATAAACGAGCTTTAAACACTTTACTAACATTACGCACAGCTAACGTCCCCGAAGGAATAAACTTATACAATTTATAGTATTTCGTAAATATCAGATCATTGGTTTGGGTGTAATAAATCATAAGGTCAGTAAACCCACGCCTATAGGGAGGATATCTTGCAATTAAATATCTAGGTAAATAATAATTATACTTTTTAATAAATTCTTTATAGTCAATCATCTTCCTTTTGGCATTCAATGTCTCTAAGATGGCCTATAAGCCGGCTTCTGTCCACTGAGTATTTATCTTAGCGTCCCGCTCCATTCTCGGACTTACTCCCAGCAGTGGTTACCTATAGGACTAACGTCCATTTCACCGGTACGCATATGCGCCCGTCTAGTTTCTGTGGCCCTGTACGTAAGCTTCCGCCTACCCAGCTTTCGCTGGTACCTCTACTGGAGGCCGGACTTTCCTCGTTCTTACGAACGCACTCAGCTGGCCATCTTAGAGACATTGAATTATAACATACTAAATTCACCGCCTTTTGCCTACGAATCTAGTAATTACTTCCAAAACTATGCATATCAGCATCTAAATTCTTTATCATTAATTTAATAATTGCAATCTAAAATAAAAGTATGGTGTCAACCCAAACAATAGTTATCCAACCCAACAAACTGCCCATAGTGGTGCAAATCAGTTTAACAATTTCTAAAGGCCTGCCTGCACTCCGTGGAGTAGGGGTGCACCTGGCTAATACCATAACTACTTACAAGCTGTTGCAGCACTGGTTAAGTTTGCTTAACATAGACTTTAAATACAAAAGGGTCATAGTAAAAATCGACCCGGTATATCCATTTGTTCTAGACCGTACCCGTATCAACGCTGAAACTATTGCATTAGCAATTGGGGTTGGAATCCTTAAAAACCAGTACCCTAAGAAAGCCGGTTGGTTTAAACAACAAACAGCTACCACAGTTTGGGTTGGCACCTTGGAACAAAAACCAGGTTATTTTAGCAGCAGAAAGGATCTCATCCCTACTATATTAGCGACGTCCCAGATATTGGCTCAAGAACGACAAAAAAGAATTCCAGTAAGTTACGCAATAGGGAAAACTGTGTATATTACTCCAACTGAAAAGGTAGAACCTGTACATAGCTTGTATATTGCTAATATTTTTGCGATACACATAAGTTATAAAAAAACATTAAAACAAAAAGGGAAGAGTAATTCATTGTTTACAAAAACCCGACCTATACTAAAGCAGTTTTCTGAATATCCGACACACGACGTCTTATACCAAATTCCGAACAATCTAAAAAAATATTTCTGTTTTCCTATATTACTTAACAATCTTGAACCTCGTAGAACATTTCTAAAAATTTACGAACAACTTCAACGGACACCTAATTGGATGGTTTTTATGCCACCGTGCAAATGTGGGAATTTGCTTAGTAATAAAGTTAATTGTACGTGCAATATATTACAACGCAATGAGGTATTAAGTCGTATTCTTGCGCTGTGCCACTTAAGTGGCGCAGCGCATCTTTATCTGCCAGATACCCCCAATAAGTCTGCACCATATTCCTGCAGGAAAACACAAAAAATGCTAACGCTTTGAAAATCGCGGAGCCTTTCTTGCTTTCTTCAAACCCACTTTCTTGCGCTCAACAGCTCTTGGATCACGAGTAACAAACCCTGCCTTACGTAATGCTGGTTTAAACTCAGGATTATATTTAATAAGAGCTCTTGCGATACCTAAACGAATTGCATCCTTCCACCCTGTTTTACCGCCGCCATTTGCTTTTACAGTAAAGCTAAATCGCTTGTCCTTCAAGTCTAAAACACGGAAAGGTTTAGTTATATATTCAATTTCTAACTCACTAAAAAAGGCATTTACAGGTTTTCCATTAATAGAATTTTTTATTTTGCTATCCTCGTATATTCTCACACGCACAGTCGCAGTTTTCCTTCTGCCAATACCTTCCCAATACTTTACACTATCTACCATCTAACACATTTATAATTTTATTTCCTGTGGCTGCTGAGCTTGATGTTTATGCTCAGAGCCAACATATAATTTTAATCTATTTAAAAAATTAGTACGCAATTTATTTTTCGGGAGCATACCCTTTATTGCATGCAAGATGACTCGCTTTGGGTTCACCTTTAGCATATCTCTAACCCGTCGACGTTTTAACCCCCCTGGATAACCCGAATAGCTAGTATATTCCTTTGAGTCCATTTTACGCCCAGTAAAAATAGCTTTTTCTATATTAATAATGATAACGAAATTCCCTAAATCTAAATTAGGTACATAATCAGGCCTGTTCTTTCCACTTAAATAAACAGCTGCAACGGTAGCAATCCTTCCTACTGGTAAACCAGTAGCGTCAATTACATACCATTTACGATCCTCCCTACTCTTACCTGTTAACCATGTTGTTGTGTTAAACATTTTTAGGCTTCTCAAAATTTAAAATTTTAACCTCTGCCATTAATGCACCGTCCCCTGCTCTATATCGTGTACGCTGAATGCTTACAGCAAAATTATTCTTAACCCTCTCTAAATTACTAACTGCTCTTTTAAAGAATTTACTCGTACTTATATTCTCCTTTAACCACGTCTTTCTTACTACAACCGGCAAGTCTCTGTTATAAAAAGCTACCTTTTCTTGAGCATACCGTTTTAATGCCTTTGCTTTTTTAAGTGTAGTTTCTACTTTACCATATGTTAATAAACTCGTAAACAAATTCCTCAACATTAAATAAGTATGC
>JALVLD010000056.1 GCA_027033525.1 Candidatus Dojkabacteria bacterium | reverse complement strand
ATGGTTATAAGGGAAAAAAGAATGGGTTTGAGGACATTCAATCCGTAGCCGGTAAGGGACTTTAATATAAACCAATCATAAAAGATGGCCCGTACTCTGTTCCAGCCTCCCTTCACCATGAGAATTTTCCTTCTCACATCGCTCCTTCTTCTGTGCATCTCAAGGGCTTCGTCCAGTTTCCCATTCTGAATGTAGAAGTAATAAAGCATGTTAAATACTTCATAAGACGCTTCATAAAGGAGGAGTATTAAGTCTTTTTTATACTTTTTAGAGTCCTCTGTGTGTCCTTCTGAGGGATTTTGTAAGAGGTATTTGTCCAGGTTTTCGGCTATTTCTTTTATTTCTGCTTCATGCGTATTTTCAATCTTAATGCAATTATCACGGGAATGATTTATAAAACATTTCTTCTCTCTATCAAAGAAAAGAATTCCATCGAAAAGAATTTCATCCAATATTATCGTGCCATACTTCAGAAAGCCCTCTCTTCTAAGGAATTCATAAACACCTGGATGGTCTTTTTTTATCTTAGTCGCGTCCAGGACTACTGTTTTAGAATTTTTCTTTCTTAGGAGGTCTGCCACGATTTCGTTAATTTCGGTTTTACTGTCAAAAAATGCATTTCTCAAGGTTTTCGCTTCATCAACTAACGAGAAGGAAAGATTTGAGTAATCAAGATAGGTAAAATAAAAGTCGGTCTTTCCATCGGACTTTGCACCAGCCAAATTGGCTCCCTCAAGGTGTGCTCCCTGAAGATTGGTTCCGCTAAGGTTTATCCCCAGAAGATTCGCCCCTTCAAGATGTGCCTTTTCAAGATTAACTCCCTCAAGGTTAGCCTCATTAAGGTAGGCTCCCTCTATATGCGAATTTTTAAGATTAGCTTCCCTTAGGTTTGCCTTTACAAGAACGGTTCCTTTAAGGTTTACATTCTCAAGATTCGCCCCTTCAAGATGTGCCTTTTCAAGATTAACTCCCTCAAGGTTAGCCCTCCAAAAGTTAGTTCCTTGAATATTCGCTTTTTCAAGCTTAGCCCCTTGAAGGTTTGCCATCCCGAACTTAGCTCCTTCAAGCTGTGCTCTTCGGAGGTTAGCTCCTTGAAGATTGGCTCCCCAAAGCTTAGCTCCTTGAAGCTGTGCTATTTCGAACTTGGCTTCTTTAAGGTTTGTCCTGTTAAGATTAGCTCCTTGAAGATTAGCCTCCTCAAAATTAGTCCCTTTAAGGTTTGCCTCGTTAAGATTAGCTTCTTGAAGATTAGCCTTATCAAGGTAAGCTCCTTGAAAGTTAGCTTTCCAAAGGTTAGCTCCTTGAAGGTGGGCTTTCCCAAGCTTAGCTCCTTGAAGGTTTGCCATCCCGAGATTAGCTCTTTCAAGCTGTGCCCTCCGAAGATTTGCCATCCCGAGATTAGCTTTTTTAAGCTGTGCTCTTCGAAGGTTAGCTCCTATTAGATTAGCTCCCTGAAGATCTGTCCCAAAAAGAAAGGCTCCTTGAAGATCAGCTCCTTGAAGATTTACCTTTCTGAGGTAGACTCCTCTTATTTTTTCTTTCTTCAAAACTTCCAGTTGTTCCTTGGTCGGTCTTTTCCCGTCTTCTTTTTTGTGCCAGTAGCAGTAATTCTCTCCGGGTTCTGCCTCTAAAGGGCACTCCCAGCCGTCTTCAGTTCTGAATTTGCATCTTGCCATTTCTTCTTCCCCCCTGTTTTATGTTTATTCTAAGCTGAGGTGCTGAATTTTT
>JALVLD010000055.1 GCA_027033525.1 Candidatus Dojkabacteria bacterium | reverse complement strand
TTGCTCAGAATCTTTGCCATTTTGTGCTATTATAACTTGCGGCATTGTAATAAATACTTTTTTGCGTGCACGAGTTAAAGCTACATAAAAAAGCCTTCTTGCATCTTCTTCAATTAGCTGTTTTTTTTGCGTATCTTTGCCAGATTTATACCAATTATTAATTTCAGCTAGTCTATTTTCTATAAGTGTATTTCCTGATTTTATTTCGCGCTCTAGCACGTAGTAAGGGAGGCGTAAAAATGTTTTATCGCTTTTTGAATCGCCCCAAGATTTATCTATAAATTTTGCAATAAATACATAATCAAATTCTAAACCTTTAGATGCATGGGCAGTTAAAACTTGTACACCGCCTTTAGGTTTAACTAAATCGCGAATTTTTATTTTTATATTATATTTTGCAATAAGATCTATTGCTTCTAAAAATTGTTCAATTGGCATAAATGGTTTACTTGCCGTAAGCGCTTTAACTTCTAGGAAAAATGAATTTATTGCATTTAAATCTTCAAATTTGCTCGGCAAAGTTAAAATATAATCTAAAAGCCCAGATTCATTTAAAATAATTTCTATATATTTTGCAAGTGAATTATTATATGAATCCGAATACCATTTTACCAATTTTTCATAGAATTCGCGTATTTGCTTAGCTGCTTCTTGGCTTATTCCTACTTCCTCTACAGCCACATTTTCCCAATTATCTGCCATAACATAATCTAAACTGTTTAAAGGTTGTTTGTCTGCTGGAGTTTCTCTCGCTTTAAGTGAAACAAATCGTGCAAATTTAATGACATCTACGTAGGGTAATCCTAAAAATTTATAATGCATAACCTTAAAAATCTCAGAATCGTCACTAGGTTTATTCGCAACTTGCGATACTACTCTTAAAAGCGATACAAATTGTTCAACATAAGGATTTTCCAAAGCATTATCTCCACCAACACGCACATAAGGAATATTGTTTCGTTGCAGTAAATCTATAATATCGTCCATTTGCCAATGGTTGCGTACTAAAATAGCAATTTCTTCAAGCGGTACATTTTGTTTTTCTAATTCTTTTATTTTGTCCACAATAAAAAGTGCTTCTGCAATATTACTACTAAATTGGCCATATGCAATTTTTTGGTTAGGATAATCTACATTGCTATTTAAATGCTTATCTAAATTATCTAAATGTGCAAGCAAGTTCGTAGAACTGTGTTTTATAAGCTCATATGCTGCATCTAAAATGTTCTGAGTTGAACGGTAATTTTCGCGTAAAGTAATTATTCTCAAATTAGAAGAAAACGTGTCCATAAAATCTAAAATATTACTCACAGAAGCACCTTGGAAACGGTAAATAGATTGGTCATCATCTCCAACTGCAAACACATTTGCTTTATCTCCCCAATATTCAGCCAGTTTAAATACTACCCGATTTTGTGCAGTATTTGTATCTTGATATTCATCTAATAAAATGTATTCAAATCTTTCTTGCAAAGTACTTAAAAGCTCTGGACTTGTTTCTAGGGCTCTTACTACATAATCTATCATGTCTTCATAGTCGTATTTTTGTAATTTTTCTAACCGTGCTTGGTACTCAGTATAAATTTTTAAAATATCTTCCATTTTCTTTACATATTCTTGGTGCTTCCTATATTTAATTGTTAAACCATCTTTACTGTTTTTACGCTTAGATTCTTTAGGCACATAATTTAGCATATCCTTTTCTATTTCTACAATTTTGCTAAAACGATCAAGATC
>JALVLD010000054.1 GCA_027033525.1 Candidatus Dojkabacteria bacterium | reverse complement strand
ACCCAAAACCTTAATAGAAGTAAAATACCGCGCAGAAATGACAAAAAAACAACGGGAATTGTTCGAACAATTCCCAGCGAAAAACAAAATCCTCATAACCAGCTTCAAAGACTTAGAACTCCTATCGCCCTTACTTTGATATCCCCCTCATTTACTCCAATATACGGAAAGGGCAAATGAGACAGATTCTTTCTGGAAGATTTTGTCTCATTATGTCTCATTATGCTCTACAAATCCGCAGGGTAATGGAGGAATTATCGGATTTAGCGAGGGTGATTGTGCGGTTCAGTTTTCCTCGCGCCTTACCACCCTACCCGGCACGCCTACGACAGTCGCGTTATCCGGCACGTCCTTTATAACCACAGCATTGGCTCCGATGCGAACATTGTTGCCTACCTTGATTGGGCCAAGGAGTTTTGCGCCGACGCCAATATACACATCATCCCCTATCACCGGCGCGCCCTTAACGCCCAAACCCTTGGTCCCTATCGTTACCTGCTGACCTATACTGAGGTTCTTACCAGCAATAACCGTATGATAAAGGAAAATACATCCTGTATGACCGATGTATAACCCCGGCCCTATATCACAACTCGGAGCTATACTGACACCTAAAAATTCATTTATCTTAAAAATAAAAAAGGCAATCAATCTGGCAAGAAACCCAATAATAGGAATATTTACTAAAAACAAAGCCCTGGATATGCGATAAAAAATCGTTACCCAGATACCCGCCTCAAAACACAGGTAAAATAAGCCCTTTACGGACAGTTTATCCTTCCTCCATCTCTCAAGGTCTTTTTTTAAGAAAGTGAATTGTTGTAGTGGAGTCATAACTGCCTTTCTCTTGTTTCTCTACCTTTAATTATACCATCCTTAACATTGCTCAAGAATCCAATAAACGGCCCGATATCCGTAAAAATGCTTTCCAAAGCATAAGATACCGCTTTAAATTTATGCGGTGTATTATAAAAATATTTTCGCGCCAAATCCCACATATAATCGGCATAAACTTCACGCAATTTGCAATCTGTAAAATAAGTTTTCCATTTTTCCAATAAACTCTTATCGTAATCCAACCACTTCCAGTTATTGGTCCTTGTTACCCCTGTTTTCCTTATCCTATATTTAAACATATATTTATCGGAGATATAAACTTTTTCATTATGAATACCTACACTTTTTGCCAGACTGAATAAAAAATCCCAATCTTCTCTAATGGCAAAATCCTCATCCCACATTATGTCATTATCCAACAGGAACCCTCTATGAAAAAGCAATCTACCGGGAGTAGCTATCAATCCCCTATAATTAGCCAATAAAAAACAAATATCAAAAGAACTATATGCAGGCTCTAGCCGGCTATTATATATATGATTATCCTCATCGTAATACTCCACAATAGCTCCAGAGATAGAAACAACACAACCCTTATCCATCTCCTCTAAAAACTCCGGCAACCACACATCATCCGCATCCAGAAAAGCAACATATTCTCCCCTTGCCTCTTCTATCCCCTTATTCCGCGCCGCCGAAACGCCCTTATTCTCCTGATAAAAATACCTAATCAGCCCCTTCTTAATATACGGCCTCAATACCTCCTCCGTATTATCGGTTGAGCCATCGTTTATGACAATAATCTCATAATCCTTATAGACTTGAGCAAGGACGGATTCTATCGCATCCTTGATAAATTTTGCTCCGTTATATACTGGAATTATTACGCTTACTTTGGGCATAGTT
>JALVLD010000053.1 GCA_027033525.1 Candidatus Dojkabacteria bacterium | reverse complement strand
ATAGCTGTACCGGTTAAAGTTCTGCGTGAAGTCCGGCAACTGTACGTAGTTGTCGGGCGAGAGAAACCTCCCCACCAGCGGGTCGTATAAACGGCCGTTCATATTGTACAGGTTGAAGTAGGGCAGGAACTCATGGCTTGTGAAGCCGCGACCTGCCAGCAGGTCGGGTTTGTTGTTGAGTGTGTACTTCCAGGTGTCTTTGTCACGTCTTCTTCCCTCCCGAACCGCTTCGCTAATCGGGATTGTTAACTGCCGATATACAATCAAAATGACTTACGGAGAGAAACGAACGGAAGGAATATTTGATTGATAATCGGTAAGTTCAACTAAGCTTTTTGTTTCGCTACTGCTCACAAAAAGACAAGTCTTCACTGAACACGCATCGTAACTAAACTCGGCCGTCACGTTGTACGAGGCATCCACCACGTGGGTGATGTTCCCTAGGTAGTCGCGCAGCAGGTAGAAATACTGTATGCTGCTGCCCTGTTTTACGGCCAACACAGGTGCTGTGTAGGCGTCGCCGCCAATCCAATAAGCCCCCTTCCCGTTCCCCCTAAGGGGGAAGACTATTGCTTGTTTTTCAAAGAACGTTTTCTTTAACTCAAAGATAATAATTTTTTCAGTACATCAAGTTATTTCTTCTTTGTTATTAGTAAACCATATGATATTGCGGCAGCTACTTTTAGGTCGCGGATTATAAATCCGTGCCAGCAGAGGAAGACTCCTGCTGTCCATAGCCATGAAACCTTCAAAATCTTTTTTTAATTCGCAACTTGAGATAAGGATTAATAATGCAATTAATATAAATAGTTTCATATTAATCTAATCCAAACCTAGTTTTATAATAGCTTTCTCCCTTATAAAATTTCTTCCCATGGATCTTCCTTGGATTTAAATATGTATTACCATAAAAAGGTTCTTTTAAATAGAATAATGTATCCAACCTCTGGCTCAATGATAATCTATAAATTGTATCCCCTTTAAGAAAGTTTTTTGATAAATAGTGGAACTCAAACTTTTGATTATTAAGTCGAGAAAAGTTCAACCTATATACAGTATCACCAACACTTGCTTCATAATAATAATCATGAAGATCTGATGCTCCAGCCGCATATGTTGATTTCCATGTGCAATTTAATTTGCCAATTTTAGGATTTTCTTTTATAAAATCTTTTAAGTCTGTTTTTTGTTTGCACCCATGGTTTAACACCAAAATACTACATATTAACATTATATTCTTCATCGCTTTTTTCTTATATACTTAACGTACCTATAATATCTTTCTAAGGTGCCAAACCGTAATGATACAAGCCCTTCTCTTCTAGTATTGCGAATCTGGATAATCCTTAGTGTTTTATCAAAACTTAAATAACTCATATACCCATTGTCAAAATTATGTCTTGGGTTGCTTAAGTCTGTAATTGACCAATTTACATAATCATATACATCGTCATTGTATATTGTGTTTCCCTTTATAAAAGATCCAGTACTTGAGCTAAAAAACTCGTTTAAATTATTTTGTAGCCACCCTCTATCTTTGGTTGGCCAATCAACGATATTTTTAAGATTATAATAATTCCCATATCCATTATCAAAATTTACCTGATTCATATGTTGCATCCAATCTCTAATCTGAGGTGCAACAGGCATGTTTCCTGATAAATTTATTTTTGCGGGTTCTAAACTTCTAGCATTGTTAATTGCCTTATTAACATTTTGCGCCGGGTCATAAGTACTACCTGTAT
>JALVLD010000052.1 GCA_027033525.1 Candidatus Dojkabacteria bacterium | reverse complement strand
TGAATTTGCTCAAGCGAATGGAACTTATCGACCTTTAGAACCTGTATATGGGAATGTGACTTTTATAAACAACAGGCGATGGGCGCAATAAAAGAACATAACAAATCTTTGGAGAGAAATATTTGACCCTGCGGCTCAAATATTTCTCAACTCTGTCGTTGTAGCAAAAAGGTACTTTCGATGATTGTGAGAGCAAATGAGCATTTATAGACGCTTAAATACAATAGAAATAACTGATCTCAAACATCCAAAAGATACAAGTGCCTTTATCAAAGCAATATACTTTGGAGGCCGCGCTGGATTTGTGGATTACAAATTAGATTTCTCATCCACTAATGTTGCTTTTCCTAATGCTTCTGTTCCTATTGCAGGACTAATTGATTACTATAAAAAAGAAGGTATTCAGTTTGAAGTAATTGAGCAAAGTGATATAGTTACAGCTATATCTCTTTTAAATCCGATAAATATATCCTCTCAAGACGACTTAAAGAATATAAATCCCCTAAACAAAATATTTAGATTCAGTGATTCTGATCATGTTTTTTGGTTGGTGAATGCATTCTTAGAAGAATTAGAGCGAAGTGATAAATTTAGCAAAGGAGTTTTTGAAGGACTTGAATGGTGTTTAAATGAAGTAATGGATAATGTGATACAACATTCGAAATCTGAGTCAGGTTTTGTGATGGGGCAAATCCATAAAAGCAATCAACATATAGCTTTTACTATTTTTGATACTGGAATAGGAGTTTTTAATTCATTAAAAGATACTGAACATAAGCCGAGATATCCTGTAGACGCGTTGACCTTAGCTCTCCAAGAAGGGGTTACTAGAGATCCAAATATTGGTCAAGGAAATGGAATGTACGGATTGAGGCGCATTATAGAAAATAATCAAGGTCAATTAACTCTTACGTCCAATTCAGCATCATTATTTCTTAAGGGAAATAAAGCAAGAACATTTAATAAGATACCGACCATATCAAGGGAAAGAGGATGTACAATTGTCGACTTTCAAATCGATTATGCTAAAGAAGTTTCTCTGGCAGAGGCACTTAATTTTAATGGAATCTCCTATGAACCAATAAATCTTAAGATAGAAAAACTAGAAAATGAATATGGTGAAATATTGTTTAAATTAAATGAGCAAACTTCTGGTTTTGGAACAAGACAGGCTGGAGAAAGAATAAGAAATAAAATATTAAATATCCATCAACAAAGCGATAGGATCATTATTATTGATTTTTCCGGTATCGAAATAATTTCGTCATCGTTTGCTGATGAATTATTGGGCAAATTGGTAATAGAATATGGTTTTTATGGCTTCAATAACCTATTTAAACTTAAAAACATGAATGGCTTAATCCAAAATATAGTTCAAAGATCAATAAGCCAACGTATGGCTGAGTCAATAGATAGCTCGAGGTCTAATAACACATAACGAATGGGTGCACTTGACCGCTATTCTGCTACGGCCTTCGGCCTCGCTCCATAGCGGCAAGTGACCCTCCAAAAAATCAAGATTTTTCCGGCGGTCGCGGATGTCCCGCTGGCCGTTATAAATGGTTTCATATTTCCTTACTCCCGGTAAGAAAAAACCCTCGCATCCCCCCGCCCCTCAAACCACGCAAATAATTTATCAAAAGGCGCATTGGGCTCCAAAGTCCGTCGATCCCCCACCAGAATCAATTTACTCCGCGCCCGTGTCATCGCCACATTGAGACGCCTCGCGTCGGAGACGAAGCCCACGGCGCGGGCCAGGTTG
>JALVLD010000051.1 GCA_027033525.1 Candidatus Dojkabacteria bacterium | reverse complement strand
TTGTATTAAAAAGGCTATTTTTAGAGTATTGTTTTTTTACATATATTATTTTAGTATAATATTATAGGATATACAAGTGCTGTATCAAGATATTCTGCACAGAGAAAAGAAATTTAAAAGTTTTGAGGTTTTAGACTGATAGAGTAGCTAGTTCTTAACAAGCCTTTTTACGATACGTTCAAATTTTTGTGCATTTTTATTCCAGGTATAATTCTTTATAGTGTTGTTATGCAATTTGTGAAAAGTTTTTGCCCAAGTTTTATAATTATCTAAAATATTTTTAAGATGGGTAAATATAGTGCTAGTTTTAATATTTGTAGCATCAAGCAAGTATTTTTTAGGTATTAGCTGAGAAATTCCACCGGCATTTGTGGTTGCTACTATTAAATCTCTATATAAAGCTTCAATTACACTTGTTGGCAAGCCTTCTATTTTGGAATACAGTGCCAAAATATGGTGTTTATCCAAAATTGCAGGTACCTTATGGTGAGGGATAGCTCTATGCACTTTTATAAATTTATACTTTTTAGCAAGTTTTTTTATTTTAGTTTTTTCTGGCCCATCTCCTATAACACTTAAGCTAATATTTTTGTAAATATTCTGCAAATACGTTACTGCAACAGCTAATTGATAAGGGTGCTTGTGTGGATATAATCTTCCTAAGTATAAAATCTTTATTTGTTTTGGCCTTTTGCCTTTAACGTGTATTTGTTTAGCTTTTGGCAAAATATTTGTTGTGTTAGGAATTACTATATAATCTGGCCTTCCAAGTTTACCTAAGTAGTTTTTGTAAGATTTCCCTGCACTTATTACAATATCTGCATTTTGTATTAAGTATTTGCCAAAAACTAGTTCATTTAAAATAGAGCCAAGTTTTATTATTGGGTTTTCCAATACCCAGTATTTGTCCCCATGGGTAATAAGAATGGTTTTTGCATGTTTGTCTATTTTTTTTATACATATGTACCAAAGAGCATGTTGCGGGTAAAATCTGTTGTTAAAAACAAACACAGTATTTTTTTGTTTAATAAATTCTTTTATTTTATTATTTATTGCAAAAAAAGATTTAAAAGTAGGAAAATGCACACGATTTTTAAGAATAGGAAAAGTTTTGTAATAGTAAGTTTCTAGGCTAGAAATCTTTTCGTACAAAAGAGCTTTACCTTTTTTAGGAATTTTATTTTTTATTCCACAAGTAAACAATGTAAAATTAAAATCTTTTTGCTGCATATGAGAAATAAGTTGGTGTAAATATCTTGCGGCTCCGCCATAATCTGTAGTTGTCCAAAAATGGGAAAAAAATACTAAATTAATTTTATTTTTACTTGTTGCCATTTTACAATTATAACCGACTTTAGTATATTTTATAAAATGGTGGCACGAAGCGTAAAACGCATTATAAATATGCACAATGCTATGTTGTTTGATTTAGATGGCACTTTAGTAGATTTAGAAAAGTTAAATTTTAATGGTTTTGCTAAAGCAATAAAGCTTTACAATGGGCCAACATTAACATTTGGTGACTTTCGGCAATATATTGCAGGCCGCAGACGCGATATAGCACTTAAAGATTACTTGGAAGCTCGAGGTTATCAAAATTTAATACCTAAACTAAATTTAATTACAGCACAATTCGATATTATTAAGAAGAAAGCCTTAACAACACAATTTAACAAATATGTTAAAGTTATAAAAGGTGCTAAAACTTATCTTTATTGGTTAAAACACAATAAGCGGAAAATTGCCTTAGTTACCTCAACAATTC
>JALVLD010000050.1 GCA_027033525.1 Candidatus Dojkabacteria bacterium | reverse complement strand
CCTTACTCATGGTGGCGTACCTCCTTTGCTGTCTCAGTTATGCAAAACCGATTTCAGCAGGGTACGCCGCCTTAGTCAATCAGTCCCGTACACCAAATTAGAGCATAACTCCCCTTCGGGTGCTCCACTTCGTTTCGCAGCCTTGACAGATTCCCCTTACCCTGCTCGACCTGAAGGTGCCGACGGCGAGAGAACGCCGACTTTTTGCCTCGGGCTCAAGAACTTTTAGCGTTCTAAATATTCATTGGGAAATCCGGATTGACCCCACTTTTTAGGAAACTTCAGTTTCTGAAATGGCCTTTCTGAACACCCAGAGGATATTGTCGAACAACCATCTACGAGAAAATACTTTCATATTTTTATTTGATTTTACAGATCAGCAAGACCTAACTCTTCAATTTCTGAATTAAAACGTCGCTTATACATCTTAAACATTTTTTCTTGATATTCTCCGATTCTTGCACACTGAAAAGCACCTCTCTCCTTACATCTTTCAAAATGTTTTTTATCACGGTATCCTACAATACTTGCCGGGTTTCCAAGCACTATCGCTAATGGTGGCACATCCTTGATCACCACCGCCCCTAATCCTATGATGGCACCTTCTCCTATTTCCGTACCAGGAGTGATTTTTACATGACTACCCATCCACACAAAATCTCTGATAATAACGGGTTTTAAATCTGCTCCACAATCAAACGGTATAGACTTAGCCCCTCTGTAATGATGCTCACTGGTCCATATAACGGACTTGAGACCGATACCACTGTACTTTCCAATATATAGACCGCCTTTTGAATTCATCACCACGCCGTTGGCGATGGTAACATAATCCTTAAGAATTACTCTATCCGGTCGATTAATATGTACATCGTCTCCAATAGAAACCCCTTCCCCATAGTAACGAAATTCTTCAGGCTTATAAGAACATGATCTACTCTTTCTATACTGTTCTATAAGCCAAACCATAAAATCATAATATTTATTCTGTCTTAAAATGTTACTTATTTGGAATTTCATATTTCACTAAAACAAAATCATAAGATTCAGTATTTAACAAGGAAAATATTAAAGTTTCTTTCAGGTTACAGTTGGCTGGCAAGATTATAGTGGCATACTTAGTGCCATATTTACGCCCCGCGTATTTATATTGAAACGATCCCAATATGTTCCAATTATATCCATCTTTTGAGAACCAAATATCGGCAGTAGGCGTAACATCTCGTTTTATTTTGGGCTCAAATGTAGTGCCGATAAACATGGAGCCATCTTCTGAAAACACGCTGTAATAGGCAGGTTTATCAATACAACACACTTTCTCACGCTTTCCGCTATTCATATCTAAAACATATATATAATTTTTTATATGCGCTTCAGCATCTTGTCCTGCATCAGTCCCCCAAATTAACCTATCAGGAGTGATCAGAAGGCTTACCATGCGCCAACTTTGATCTCCCCCTGCAAACAATTTCACTGTTTGAAAATCGTCATCCGTATAATAAAGACCACTTTCCGAATCGTTATCGCCGGTGCAAATCCATAATCGCTTCCTGAAAGAATCACAATATATTCCATGCACATGACGAATTTGTCCGCGGGGAAACTCATAACATATATCCCATTCACGGCCATCATTATAGCCTTTTAAAATTCTAATAGCATTAGGCCTTTTTATGTTATATTCACCGAAATAAACAAAATCGGTAGATGGATCGTGACACATCCCATTCTTCAATGGGCCTGATATTCCATTGGCCTCAAGGTTGTATACTGGTTGAGCATAAAGCCCATCTATCCCTGGCTCCCATCTATATATTTTATCATACTGTGCTATAATGGTGCCTGTTGTCAGTTGAACTAGATTATTTATACCTATATTTTTTCTTAATTTTCTAACCAATGGACTACGAAGAAAATGATCCTTCAGTATGCCTATCAACGTATTTGAATTGGGCGCTAATTGACATATATTTTCCCAGGTTTGCCCTCCAGCTCTACTTTCCCAAACCAAATGATCCTCTGTGGCATATAATGTTCCGTCTTTTGAAATATATTGAATTATGCCATTATTTTTTATTACTTCGCATGTTGAAACCATTATAAACGCTTCCTTGAAATCAGACATTCTTATCCAACCAAACGTCAAAAAAAAGTATCGCCCATAACTCCGGCCCCCAATCTCGGGAGCCAGACTGGTGTTGTTGCCATATCCGGCGAACAGTTTTCATATCAAAAAAGGATGTCGATTCTGTGGATGAATTAAACACTCTTTCTCCAAAAAAGCCTTTTAGTTCATTTCTTAACCATTGGGAAAGAGGAATAGAGAACCCCATTTTTTTTCTATAAAGGATATCTCTGGGCAAAAATGCCTCCAACGCCTTCTTAAAAATATATTTACCTGTTTTCCCCTTTATCTTTAGATTTGAAGGTATATTGGCCACAAGCTCCATAAACTCATGATCCAAAATGGGAACACGCACCTCTAAGGCATGGGCCATACTGGCTCGATCAACCTTTGTTAATACATCGTCAACCAGATATGTCTTGACATCTAAATATTGAACGGCAGATAAAGGGTCATTATTCGAAACCTTGGCATAATGGTTCTTAAAGACCTCTAGAGTAGAATAGCCCGAGAGCTCTTTATAAAAATCTCCTATCAATAAACGATTTCTCAGATCCCCAAACCAAGACATTGAATTGAAATACCCGTCTACAGGATCTAGAGAGAGATTAGTTAGTAGAGTCTTGGCACGAAATACTTGAGGTGCCCAATCGGCCTTGGGGTAAATATTAGCAAGCCCACTAATCGCATACTTTCTAAAAAAGGCAGGGAATATACCCCTTAATTGGTTCTCCAAGAGATCGAAATAATATCGTCTATATCCTGCAAAATTTTCATCACCACCGTCTCCTGACAGGGCAACCGTAACCTTCTGACGAGCTACTTGCGAGACGTAGTAAGTTGGCACAGCAGAGGAATCGGCAAATGGCTCATCGAAATACCAAGCCAGTTTTTCCAAAACAGCAACGGCATCCGGTAGAACCATCTCCTCATGATGATTTGTCCCAAAAAGATCGGCTACCTGTCTTGCATAACGCAGCTCATTAAATTTTTGTTCTTTAAAGCCTATAGACGCTGTCTTAACCGGCTCATTCAATAATAAGGACATAAGCCCCACTACTGCACTGGAATCAATCCCCCCGCTTAAAAAGGCACCCAAGGGGACCTCACTAATAAGGCGTATCTTCACGGCCTCTTGCAGCTTCTCAAGGATGCGATCACACCATTGTTGCTCGGACACCCTTTCATCAGGCTCAAAGCGTAGGTCCCAGTATTGTCGTATAGACAAATTGGGATCAGGCCTTAATGTCAGTACATGGCCAGGGGGGAGCTTAAAAATATATTTGAAGATAGATTTTGGAGCTGGAACATAAAGTAAGCAAAAATAATCGTAAAGAGCCTGCAGGTTGATAGCTCTGGGTATCCCAGGATAGGCCAAGATCGCCTTGATCTCTGAACCAAATAAGAGTTTCTTGCCATCCCAGAAGTAATAAAGGGGCTTTATTCCAAGACGATCTCTGGCGAGAAACAGATGCTGGTTTCTCTGGTCCCAGATAGCAAAAGCAAACATGCCCCGAAGACGATCAACACAGTTTTCTCCCCACTCCTCGTAGGCATGGACAATGGTTTCCGTATCGGAGTTTGTTTTGAAAATATGACCTTTTGAAATGAGCTTTTCTCTAAGATCTGGAAAATTATAGATTTCTCCGTTAAAGACGATCCAGACAGATTCGTCCTCATTTGACATGGGTTGCTGACCCGAAGACAGATCAATAATAGAGAGGCGCCGATGAGCAAGGCCAGATGTAACGGTGCAGGGTTCACGTTTTATGGTGCAAGGGACAATAGGTAAGTCGGAAGCGCTCGGCTGGTGGTTTAAGTAGAAGCCTTCCTCGTCAGGGCCGCGGTGAGCTAAAGTATCAGCCATGGCCTTGAGGACAGAAAATTCCACAGGTTTGCCGTTAAGATGTATAATACCTGTTATACCACACATAAATTGATCGCCGATTTGTTTGTGCTCGATTCATCAATTGTATACCCTAAACTCTCCACCATGAACCTTATACCGAAGACTGTATATCCTTTTTAGATAGAATCTGTTTCAATGGGTTCAATTGCACATTCCAGTTGTAACAGGTTTCCATGCATTTGCGGGCCCTGCTACCTAATTCATCGCGCAAAGTCTTATCTTGTAGAAGTTTAGTAACAGCTTTTGCAAAATCTCGGGATTTAAAAGCTATTATAAGATCCTGACCGGGAAGTGCGTCAATACCTTCGAAGGCATTAGGTGTGCAAACTACTGGTTTGGCCATTGCCATCGCCTCAAGTACCTTGTTTTGAATCCCCCGCGCGACTCTCAAAGGAACTATACACAATGTAGCAAGGTCATAATAAAATCTAACGTCATCGACGTAACCGGTAACAATTATATCAATATTATTATGAAGTTGTTTGATCTCTGGTGAAGGATTTGAGCCAACTATATAAAAAACTGTTTCAGGCACTTCGCGTTTTATATTAGGCCAAATTTCTTTCACAAACCAGCATACCCCATCTACGTTGGCATAATAATCCATAACTCCTGTGAATAGCACCGATGGATGGGATGGTATACTTTTGTTACCTTTTTTTGAGGGGCGACCAGGCTGAAAGTATTCAATATCCACTCCGTTACCAACCGTCAAAATTGGATCTATGTCTGGGTTCAACTGCTTAAAAAGTTTTTTTTCTCTTTCTGAAACAAAAATAGAATAATCAAAGGTCTTTGCAACTTTATGTTCATATTTACATAAAAGATCTGATTCTTTTAGAAATATTTTAGACAAAGGCCACTTACATATTTTAGAATATTCTTTCCATTTTTGCGAATCTACATCGCAAAAATCCATAATGAAGATGGAGGAATTGGAATTATCGCGCTTTTTGAGACGGCAGTAAGAAGAACGAAAAAGATACTCAGCCATAGGAGACGAGAAGCAGAATATGACATCAAAATTATGAATAGATATCAGATGATCGACAGCTTGTTGTAGGTCTTGTTCATAAAAATAGTGGACTGACATGGGGGTGCCGTTCCAAAGACCTTTTAGGGACAGGAGCTTCTTTTTCATAGTAGATAATGGAATTAAGTATATCTCACGGCACCAACAGTTGAGGCCTTGCTCATATTTCATGTCACAAGGATTGTCAACTAATGCCCCAAGATAGACCTCACCAAAACCGCTTAGGTACTTTATCTCATTAAAAGATCTAATCTTGTCACCCTTATTAGGCGGATAGGGAATTCTATGAGCTAAATAAAGGATTTTCATGGGATATATTTCACTAAATGCGGACCAATGATCTTAGTGATCGGTAAAGGTAGCTTTCTCCAGGCCTCTATTT
>JALVLD010000049.1 GCA_027033525.1 Candidatus Dojkabacteria bacterium | reverse complement strand
GACCTGTCGGCTGTGTTCATAGTTCCTATGATGTATAAGTTCGGCGGAATTATCAACTCGTCGCCGTATAGGGTCTTAACAGGCTCGCCCCTGTACTCAAGGGCGTATATCAGCTCGCCGAGAACGGCGGGAAGGTTGGCACGGTTTATCTCGTCTATGATGAGGATGTAGGGCGGGGCTTCTTTACCTCTTTCTTCGCGCTCCTCTTTGGATAACTCGCTCCATTTTTTTACGGCCTCCTGATAGATCCCGTTGCGTTTGTTCTCATTATCCTCCTTATCACCTTCGCCTTTCCTGTAATCTTGAAGTTTCTCCGGAAGTACTACAGCGACCAAGGCCTCTCTGCTCATCTCACCGAGGATCTTCCAAACTTTTTCGTAAGATATATTTCCATTCTTCTCCTTTACTTCAATGCCCTGGATAAGGTCGTCGTAGTGGTAGGCGGGATGGAACTGGACTATAGCCCAGTTTAAAAAACTCAAAAGATAAGAAAAGAGACGGGCAAAGAAATCGGGTACTTTTTCTTTTCTTATTACATACCATCCCCCGTAAAATCTATAATTTTTTTTATTGCTCCTTCTCGAAATAATATTTCCAAGAGAATCGTTTATTTCGTTTATAATATTTTCATCTAGATTAATCAAGCAATGAGGCTCAAAATGAACTTTGTCCCCCTGTTGGTGTATATTGGAAATATATCCTAACCATCCTTCTGAAATATATTCATTTTCTTTATCACTTTTTTTAAGAAGTAAAGCTATATCTGTTTCGCGCAAATTGTCAGTAAACACCATTTCTTTAGGATAATTGGTGGCACGAATATTGCACCAATGATCTTTATAGTGTGTTATTAAAACATTTATAGAATCTAGATCTATCAATCGCAATTGATGGTATATTTTACAGAATTGTTGCCAAGATACCGTAGGGTCTTTTACAAATATCCTACAGTATGCCACCGCTTTCGCCGTATAGGTCTTCCCCGTTCCCGGAGGACCGTAAAGGATGACGTTGGGGTTGTGGTTCTGGAGGATGTCGGAGATGTCTTTAACTATCTCCGCGAAATTTTTGGGCATTTAGTACCTCCTGATACCATCTCATTATAAATCTATACGTTTGAGTGCCGGGGTTTGTTAATTCTTGAACCGTTCCCGATGCCGGTATTCTGGTTTCTGGAAGAACATCTTTATAATCTTCATACCATCCAAGAACTTCAATGGGATACCTGTGCCTAAACCAGATTATTTCGTCAGTTTTAGGGTCCATAAAATATGGACCCGTGATCTTTACCAGAGCTACAGGGGTTTTACCATGATGTACCAGAACAATATCACCCGTTTCCATTCTCAAAAAATCTTCTTGTATATGCTTAGCAAAGGTTGACTGGGAAGAATTAGGACCCATTTCTTTTCTCTTTTTGGTGTTTAGAGTATCATAACTTTTAAAATCTTCATCTTTCCATTCTGTTAAGGGTTTATCATAAATTCCCAGTTCCTTTGCAATCTCATCCCATAGATCTAATCCTATTACTCCACGTTTCAGGATTTCTTTAACCTTTTCAATAGGCATGTCTTCATACGCAGGATGAAGCTGTATTCTAAAAACCTTCATCTTTTCCCTCCTTTCTTCCCCTTTTCCCCTCACCCTCCGGGTAAAGGGGTTAAACCCCAGAGGGCGCCCCCACCGTTGTCGGTGGAAGAGAGTATTATACGCGTGTAAGCCCATTTTGTCAAATCTATCGTTTTAACCACGTTTCAGCCCCATAGT
>JALVLD010000048.1 GCA_027033525.1 Candidatus Dojkabacteria bacterium | reverse complement strand
AAACCCTATGACCGTATATGGTTTTCTCTTTTCCGGAAAGTTAAAGTTTTAAAATCTTATGATGAAAAAAAGATAGATTATCACCCGCAGAGAACACTTGGATCTATAAAAAAGGATGAAATAGTTAGAAAAATAAGAGAAATATTAAATGATATAGGTTTTGGGGATATAATCATTGAAATTGCTATGATACTTAAAAATCACAATCCTAACATTATACTTTTTGGTCCTCCAGGGACAGGCAAGACTTTTGCAGCAAAAGCAGTGGCGTACTATATAATAACAGGGAAAATACCTGATTTTTCAGAGGATAGATGGCGAAACGATCTTTTAAACTATCAATTTAATAAAACAACTATCAGGGAAAATAGAAGAATTACGAGGAAAGGAGAATGGGATATTATTCAATTTCATGCTTCTTATAACTATGATAATATTATTCAAGGGATCGAGGTGGAAGGGGAGAAAAACGAAAACATATCTTATAAAAAGACATGGAAAATTCTTGGTAATATGAGCCAATTAGCTAGAGAAAAACCTGATAAGCCCTACATCCTCATCATAGACGAAATAAACCGTGCCAACCTTCCCGCCGTTCTCGGCGAGCTGATATACGCCCTTGAGTACAGGGGCGAGCCTGTTAGGACTCTATACGGCGACGAGTTGATAATCCCGCCGAACTTATACATCATAGGAACTATGAACACGGCCGACAGGTCCGCCGGTAGGATAGACTACGCTATACGTCGTCGTTTTACTTTCTACCCGATGCATGCCGAATTATCCTACGCTGATTCTAAATACGGAAGACCGCTTATGGAAGCGGTAAATAACTTTATAAAGGAAAATGTGGGTTTGGATTACAATCCTGAAGATATAATGGTAGGACACACGTATTTTATGAGCAAAAAGGAAGAAGAGGATGAAAAGGCACAGGAAATTGCTTACAAATTCTTTTATCAGGTTGTACCTCTACTTTACGAGTACGTACAGGACGGCCTTGTGAAAGCAGTAAAGGAGGATAAAGGATATAAAATCAGACTAAACGGAAGGGATTACTTTTTGAGAGGTGGGAGGCTTTACGATAGCAACGGTAATATCGTAGAGGACCCGAAGGTAATAGTCCAATGAAAACAACGGGGCCGGCCAATAGGATAAAGTGGAAGTACCTGCGCGAGGTTCCCGTTCCAAAGGAGTGGAGGGTGTGGTTGTGGGATGAAGATGTCAAGGCCCCTCTTGAAAAGCTCATTTATAGGGTTCTCACTTACGGAAAGTTTGAGGATATAAGGAAAATCTACGAGATGTATCCACAGGAGACATACGAGCTGGCCTTCCGCTACCCCGATATAAAACGAGGAGTCAGGTTCTGGCTAAAGGTGTGGCATGATAAAGGTAAGAATTAATAAAAGTTTATTTAACAGAATGAAAACACTTGCACGGGCGATAGGGGAAAACTTTAAGCATTTTTATCTAGCCGGAGGCACTGCAATAATGTTTAAATATCAGCATAGAATGAGTACAGATTTGGATTTCTTTAGATATAAGGGATTTTCAAAAAAGAGGATTGCGACAAAGGTTAGGAAAATGTTTTCTGTGGAGGATGCGGAGGAAGGGATAGATGATATTAATTTCATCATAAACGGTATAAAAGTTTCTTTCGTATATTTCCCCTTCAGAAACATAAAACGTGTGGAAAATGTAGATGGGATAAGGGTCGCCCACGATTACGATCTGCTTTTGAACAAGATATATTCGGCGGGTAGAAGAATAGA
>JALVLD010000047.1 GCA_027033525.1 Candidatus Dojkabacteria bacterium | reverse complement strand
CTGTTAAATGGCCGTTGTTAAATTCAATAAGTTTATAGTAAGCATGCGTATCTCCTAAATATTTTGCCACAAGTGTATGCCCAATTTCATGGATGTTAATTACTATAAGAAAGGCAAAAGCAAGCAAGAAGAAATTCCGCAAAAATACGGTAAGTTTCTTCATAAAACACTACTCTACCACCTCCAATATATCTCCCTGTTTAACATCAACATCTTTACCAAGATTTATGCCGCATTCTTTACCTTTTTCTACTTTGTCTACTCTATCTTTAAGTATTTTTAAGTCTGCTATAGGTAGTTCTGCAATAATATCTTTGTCTCGAATTATACGTACGTTTGCTTTACGTTTTACAACACCTTCTAATACTACACTGCCTGCAACTATGGATTTATCGCTTAAAATAAAGGTTTTAAGTACTTTAGCTTTGCCAATAATTTCTGGGCCTTTATGTGCTTGCTGAATTTGTTTTATTAAGTTGCTAATATAATCGTAAAGTTGGTAAACAGTTTTAAATGTTGTAAGTTCGACCTTGTGCTCGCGTGCAAGTTGCTCTACTTTTTTGTTAGTCTTTACTCTAAAACCAATAAGTTTAGCTTTATAAGCCTTTGCTAAATCAACATCATTTGGAGTAATATCTCCTACCCCTGCAAATACTTTTTTAAGTTCAATATCCTCAGTATTAAATTTTTCTATGGTTGGAAGTACAGAACGTAAAGATGCCTCTACATCTGTTTTTAAAATAAATGGTATAAATGTTTTTTCTGGCTCTTCTTCAAATAATTGCTCAAGAAAATCTTCTGGGTTTAGTGCTTGAGCAGGTTGCGCTTTATTGGTTTTAGTTTTTAGTTTATTAAGATATTGTTCGTAGGCTTTTTTGTCTTTAATTTTTACAATTAGATCGCCAGAAATAGGTAAATTTTCTAAACCTGCTAATATGAATGCTTGCCCTGGGATAAGCTCTTTTATAGGTTTGTAGTCTGGATCTAAAAATCTAGAGATATGCTCTAAGTTTTCACCTATAAATACTTCGTCGCCTTTTTCAAATGTGCCATAACGCAAAATAGTAAATCCTAGCCTACCTAAGGCTTTATGTACTGTACTGTCTAAAATAATTCCATAAGCTTCTATTTGTTCTACTAAGGATTCATCTTCAATAAATTCTAAAAGTTTTAGTTTGATGGCTTCATCGTCTAACACATTTTCTACTTCTAAATACAAAAATATTGTTTCAAGAAGCTTATCTATGCCTTGTTTTTTAACTGCAGAAACTTCTACAACAGGAGTGTCTCCGCCAAAGCCTTCTACATATACTCCACGAGATGCAAGTTGTGTTTTAACCTTGTTTACATCTGCACCTTGAGTATCAATTTTTGTTATAACAACAATAAATTTTAAATGTTCATTTTTAATAATTTCTAAAGACTCTAAAGTTTGTGGTTTTACACCTTCATCAGCTGCAACAATTAATAAAGCTACATCTGCTACTTTTCCACCTTGCGAGCGCATTAAACTAAAAACTTCGTGGCCTGGAGTATCTACAAAAGTTAGTTTTTTGCCTTTATATTCTACTTCTGAAATATAAATATTTTGAGTAATACCACTAGGCTCGCGTTTTTGAACACTTGTATTGCGAATAGCATCTAAAAGTGTAGTTTTTCCATGATCTACATGCCCTAGTACTACAATTACCGGAATGCGTTCCATTCCTATTTTGGCTTATTTTAGTCAGTTTATAGTACCATGGTTTGGGCAAAAAGGCAAATTGGTGAATGCTTAAGTGTTCTGGCTTATGTGTTATTTCTAGTATATGTTTGGACTTTAAAATATGATGTCTGGTTCAGTTAGCCGTTGGATGGTATCTCGTAAACCTGCGATATTTGGGAATCCCTGGATGTGTCTTGGCATAATTTGGGTGTGAGTATGTTGCATTTCGTATAAGAGGAGTAGGAGTTGCAGGTACGGATCTGCCGGATAAATGTTTTGTATGTTTCCATCGGTGGTATATTCAATTAAGAGAGGAGTTTCTCGTAGTACTTGGATCACATCTTGTATACTTTGAGCGTCGTTAAGTTTATTAGGCAGCTCTTTTTGTCTAGCCGCGAGCCCTTTGAGCGCGTTTGTAAAGACAAATGGAGGTAAGAAGTCAGATGCCTGTAATAGTTTTCTCCCTATGGTTAATCTCAGGCGATTACGTCGCCCCTGGGCGGTGCAGACTAGTGCCCTGAAGCCTGCTGTCGTCGGAATCTGGGTTAAGTCCGTGGATTGGTTAACTGCATCTAATATGGCTCTGGCATAACGATCATAGGCATCTTTATTTGGAATTCCCAACACAGTTAGGAGGTGTGCTAAATGAGAATACCTTAAATGCACTCCGGCATGTAGACCAGTAAGCCAAAAAGAGGTAAGGGCACTACGCATTTTGGATAACGAATCTGTTACCTCTTTCCAGCGTATCTGAATGTAGCTGCGGTAAAATTCTAATGCATCGAGGGGTGGGTCAGCAGGAGGGCGTATGTCTAGAATAGCGATACGTGGGCCTTTTGTAAGCCTTCTTGCAAGAGGAAGAGGGAGTCTGTCCTGGGAGATATACTCTCTAAGCTGTCCTTTTTCTCGTTGGGTTAGATCAGGGGTATTGGTGGGCCCCATGAGTATTATGACGCGAGTAACATATGGTGGAATAATTGTGGTGGGGAATGCTGTACTAGAAGAGCTGTGATGTTGATTAGAGTAATCTAGGATTTCTACGTTATCTGGTTTTTGCATAATTATAATTAAACGTGGTGGTCTCCCAATACCATTAGCTACGATTGTATAGCCTGGGGTGGTGTTTAACTGGACGGCTGTGAGTGTAGTGAGCCCCCCGAGTGTTTCTGCGGAAGCTCTATTGAGTATTTCCGGGTGCAAATGGGTTGTGGTTAATTGGTTGGCTATTTTGTTTACAACTTCTTGCGTTGAGTCTATTGCAATGTCCGGAGCGAGTTTGGAGGTTGCCAATACCAGTGTTGGCCGATGGCCTATCCCTGGGTTCGGGCCTATGGCAGGTAGATTACTTGCAATTGCTGTCGCTCGTGCTGGATGTTTAGAGGGGGGAGATATGTATGCAGTAATCTGGAACCCTTCGGGGAGGTTTGTCCTCTCGGGGCTTGTGGTGGTGGAGGGAGGAGTTTCTAAAAGAGTCATTATAAGTAGAAGGGTATTTATATTTATTATTTAGTTCGTATTATTAAGTAGTCGAATGATATATCTCGTTGAAGTGGTTGAGTGATATGGAGAATAAACATTTTATCTTTCTTTTCTATCCAAAAACGTGGGACGGTTGCGGACGTACATGTGACAGACACGATGTAGTTTCCTTGTGCATAGTCATGTTTAATTATAGCTGTTGTCGTACCGCTAGGCATTGTAATTGAGCCTGCATTTTTCCCATCCAAATATATTTCATGGGTTTTTATGCTGCTGGTGTAAGTGGATTGTGCTATTGTGGCATTGCCTTTCACTATAAGGTTGCCTTGTTGATCTACTGGCAGTTTGGCATAGAGTTCTTTAATTGCCTGTATTATTACAGGAATTAATTTTTCATAATTTAGCGTCCACAAACTCTTAGTTTCATCTTGGGGCTTATGTACAGCTTCCGGAATTATTTTGTACACATCCTGTGCAATTAGACCAATTGTATTCGTAAAATGATCAGGACTTATTACTAAGCGTCCGTCGATAAAAGAACTAGAGTGCTGTTCGTATGATTTGGGTTTCAGCTTTAAGATTTCCTTAAGGCCATAGTTTATTTCTTGTTGTCGTTTTTTTATCCGTGCATCTGAGTAGGTATCCCACGCCACTGCTATTGCTTTTCCATTGTTACCATTAGTGTCATTAGGTAGTGTTAGTTTATGGTCTGGGTTAAGGATTCCAATACCTACATTTCCCCCAGGCCCTTGCAGTACTAAATCTAAAGGTCCTAGAGTATCTAGACTATAAGCTACTAAACTTCCGTATGAGGCGTTATCATACGAACCTAAGAAAACACCTTCTCCGTTTGTGTTAACAAAACCTGCAGTATGCCCTCCAGTTTTATCGCCTTGGACCAACAGTGGCCTATTCGGGCTATCTGTCCCTATGCCCACAGATCCGTCCCTTTTTATTATGAAAATATCGCCGCTTTCATCGTTAGCACTGCTTACACGCATAAAGTCTGATGTTCCGGATCCTGTGATCAAAAATTTTTCATTTGCAGGAATGATATTTCCGATACCCAGTGTTCCTACTCCAGTTTGTCCAGACAGCATTAAGGCTTCCTGTCCGTTAGCGGCTATAGCTATCACATCATTCGCCTTTCTATAGATACCAGTATTTGTATCATTAGTAAATCTAAGAGCAGGAGCTCCAGGGCTGCCGTCAGCGATGTTTAGTTCCGCGGTAAACCTACCACTCCCTAGGACATCAAGGGTGTAGGAAGGATTATTCGTTCCTATACCAGTGTTACCTGCTAAATAATTTTTTGCATTAGCATCTTTTTGATAAATTGCCCAATAATTATTTGTAGTGCCAGAATTAAAGGCCATTTCGTTTAAATATAGAGTATACATATTATTAATAGTTCCGCTTTGATTTTCTGGCTCCAGCCAGAGTACATAATCATTATTAATAGTGCCTGTATTATTGGTTCCTCTAAGGCCAGCTATAATGTGTACTCCTTCTATTCTTTCTATTGTACCTTCATGTGGTGTTGTGTAACCAGCAATAGTATGGGCCCAAAAACTTACTTCTGTTGTATTTGCAGGAGTGGTCACTCCAGAATCTGCATGGACTACCGTAAGCGCTTTTATTCCAACGCCACTATGGGTATTATTACTATCACTAATACGTAAATCGACAAAATTATTATTTAATGTGTATATATCTTCAGTAATTACACGATTTACACGTTGGTCCTTACTACCATATAATGTTAATGTCGCAGGATTATCAGCAGAATTCCCGATTTGCATCGCTTTAGAACTGTCGTCCCAGCTAAGGTAGTTATTATCTACAGTAAGTAATCCATTAGGGCCTGCAAATAGTATACCGTTTTGTGCTAAGTCGCTAATACTAAGGCTTTCGCCAGTGTTTAGTACAATGTCATCTCCACTAGTTGCAGGGCTTAATGTGGTTCCACTGCGTGACCAATAATTAGTACCTACAGTTTCGGGATCTGTATCGCATACTAGGCCGTTAGTAGAGTCATAGGTACATAGATTGGCATTAGTTAAGGTCCCTTCTTTTATTCTAAAGGTTGTACCAGTAAGTTGTAATAATGTGCCACCAGCAGAATAAGTTGTATCAGTATCCTCATCTGCAGCACATACCCAATTAGAACCGTCCCATTTAGCAATTTGGCCGTTTGAACAACTCAGACTAGCTAAGGTGTCTGTATCAGTATCATTTTGTGGTACCCAGTTGCTTCCATCCCATTTTAGCACTTGACCATTGGTAGGTGCATTGGTTGTAGTATCTACATCTGTAAGTAGATCTATG
>JALVLD010000046.1 GCA_027033525.1 Candidatus Dojkabacteria bacterium | reverse complement strand
CCCAGTTTAATATTAGCATGGAGATTATTTAAAGCAAAATTTAAAGCTTCTAACGTAGTATTGGCTATTTTTCGTTTAATCTTGTTAGCTTTAGGCATTGGCTTAGCAATTGCAGCATCTGTATACACTGTTCCATCTGTGATTACTGTATCAACTACAACCAAATCTGTAACTTTAATAATCTTGTTTGCCACAGGATAAGTATGCACACAATCACTATTAAGTCCAATACATAAAGCTGCAGGATACGCGACTTTATATCCCCTAGGCTTATACCCCAAACATGCTGACTTTACTCCGTATTTATTTAACAGATTGCGATAAAACTCTTCTACGTCCATTGTAGAAATGCCTGGCTTTAAAAAGTCATATACTTGCCGCAAAATTTTGGTATGTTTTGCCCCCAAACGTCGCATTGATTCAATTACTTGGGGCGACAAAGGCTTTAACTTAGAAAACATTACTATTTTTCTAATATTTTGTCTTGATATTTTTCAAAGGTTTTTATTAAAAGTGTTATGTGCTCATCAAAAGGAATTCCTAAACCATCAATTCCCTTGAGAATATCTGCTCTATCTACCTTTTTAGCAAAAGCTTTATCCTTAAACTTCTTTTTAAAGGATTTAACACTCATTCCCTCAAATCCTTCTGGGCGCATTAAACTATACGCATAAAAAAGCCCAGAAATTTCATCGCATGCAATAAGTGCATAATCTAACCGAGTTTTTGGTTCAACACCAGACAATTTTGAATTATGTGCTTGAATTGCATGAATTATATCTTCAGAAAAGCCAACCTCTCTTAAAATTTTTGGGCTAATCTTTGTATGATCTTCTAACTTAAAATCTGGACCATAATCTATATCGTGTAAAAGACCTGTAACAAAGTACTTATCTGGATCTTCTCCAAAATGTTTAGCTACAGCCTCCATGGCATATGCCACCATAAAAGCATGAATTCTATGGTACTGTTCTTTTACGTATTTGTTTAAAATTTCCAAGGCTTTGTTGCGCAAATTCATGTGTTTATTATAACATAAAGAGATGGTGAAAGTTCATTTCAAAATCTCCGCATCAGCAGACTCATTTATAACTTACAATATACTCAAAAATCTCCCAGTGGACCCTGCAGGAGCGCAAAAACGTTTAAAAGGTAGAAATATTCCTACTTCCCTCCTAGAAAATCTTTCGCTTTTGCAAGTAAAAAAATTTCTTAAAACAATCTATTCTAAAAAATATTATTTATTGCAAAAAACATTAAAAAATACACAAGACTTCTGGACAATAGACAAAATTAATTACATTGCAAGTAGACTATTAGAGCTTTTTAAAACGCACTTTGAGCATCCTTTATACGAATGTATTATTAGCATGTACTTTTCTACAAGTGCCTGGGAAGGTAATGTTTTTTCAATTTGGTATAAAAAAGCTGGCAAATCTCCAGTTTTTGCTTATGAATTTATAGAAAGTTATGTACATGGATGTTGCAGAATACATAAAAGCCCTCTTACAGAGTATCAACGCTGGGCTTTATCCGAAGCTATTGCATTTAATCTAATTTATATAGATAAAACTTCTCCACTCCCTAAATTTTGGGATTATAAAATAACATACGAAGATGCAAATTATTACCCTCAACTAAAATCGTTCTTACCAGAAGTTGGCAAAATTCTTTTTGATAAAACTTTGCCAAAAGAAAAGATTTCAAATTTAATTGCAATAACCAAAAAATACTTTAGCTAGCTTATGTACGCATAAATTGTTTATCTATTTCTTCAGCTGTTAATATCCATACTA
>JALVLD010000045.1 GCA_027033525.1 Candidatus Dojkabacteria bacterium | reverse complement strand
TAATTGTTAAGAAAAAGCGACCTAGTAGCAAAAAGAGTAATGCGCTAAAAGAATTTGTTGTACTACTAGAGAAAGCACTCAAGGTAATTAATAGTAAAAACCAATAAAATATTTTTCCTTTACGAATAATTATATTTTCCATTTTCATTAAATTTAATAACTGATATAAACTCTTAATTTGCATATTATAAATAATTTACGCTAAATTTTTTAAACATTTTTTTAAATAAAAGCGAAGATGTTATCGCAATTATTGTTGCAATAAAAACAGTATTCCATTGTGCAATGTATAAACTGTTAAAAGCAATTGTACCGGACGAAATGGCTAATGCACCTAAAATTGCAATACCCAGTCCTTTGAAAACTTTTACCGGTTTTTCATGATGATTTACTCCTGCTTTTTGCGGGATATTTCCCCACCAGCCTAAAGGTTTAGCTTTTTTGTAAAATGCTATTAACTTTTCTTCCGGTTCCGGTTTGGTCAATAATGCAACAATTACCCAAAAAATAAAAGTCATAGCCATAGATGCCAATACAACCACATAGGCTGTATCGTCTTTAAAATCAAATAAATACTTAAAGGTGACAAACTTGTTAAAAATAAAAATTGCAGGACCTCCAAAAGAAGCAGCTAAACGCGCCTTTCCATTAAAACGCCACCACCACCACTGCGCCCAATTTGCAGTGAGTTCGGCTGATGAAATACCTAACATAAATATAGCTATATCAATTACATTTTCGGCTTTAACTGCTATAATTATTCCGAAAATTACAATTAATGTAGCTATTAGCCTACCAATAAACATATAATGTTTTTCCGAAGCAGTTTTTACCAATAACCTTTTATATACGTCATTTACAAATACCTGTGCCCCAAAATTCATATTAGAACTAATTGTTGACATTACCGAAGCTAATATTCCACTAACCGCTAAGCCCAACAAACCTGTTGGCAGATAATTATTCAGAAGCATTCCATAAGCTAATTCTTTATTAATTGAGCCATCATGAAGCCCCGGCCATTTTACCATTGCCCCTAATGCCGGTAATGTTAACAGCGAAAGCATAAAAAAGAGTGTTATTTCTGTCCAAATATACATTTTTGAAGCTTCTTTCGTATTTTTACAAGAGAGTATTCTTTGTCCTTCCATAGCACCCGACATAGGTGCCACATCGCCACCATAACCAATCGAAGTTCCTAGCATCCATGCCATTACGCCTATAAAACCAAGCATTTCATGGCTTTTAGGCGGATGCCAGCTTATAACTTCTTTACCAAAGGTTTGTAATAAAGATTGTTTTAACTCAACTGTCCCATGTAAAAAACCTTGTGCACCGCCAAAATCTTTCAGTACCAAATACATTAATACTAAAGAACTAACAATAATGATTAATGTTTGAAAAAAATCAGAAATTACAACTCCTTTATATCCCGATAGTAAAACATAAAATATAATAATAGGAATGATAATGGCAAAAGTTGTAAACATATCCCAACCTAACAACGGAAAAGCAATTTTATATAAACCTAAAAGGCCGGCTCCTGTCCATGCAACAACCGAAATAAATACACTACGAACTGCGACCCAACTGCGTATAGTTGTTGCCGGTGCACCGGAAAATCTTAATTCATAAAATTCGGGTGAGGTAATCAATTTTAAACGTCTCCATAATGCTGCAAACAAAACTGCACCAATCATAAAAGCAATACTAAATCTACTTATATACCACCAATATATAAAAGCGCCGGTTATTACTGTCATACCGCTATAAGCAGGTGCAACATCGGTATTCATAC
>JALVLD010000044.1 GCA_027033525.1 Candidatus Dojkabacteria bacterium | reverse complement strand
TTAAAATATAGGCAGCAATCCCTAATTCCGGTATTTTCTCAATTATAGGAATTAATTTCTGAGCCGCTATTCGCATGAGTAAAATACCTAAAGCCACGCCAATTATTAGTACTATAAAATTCTGTGTTAATGCAACAATAGCAATCACATTGTCTAGGCTAAAAATAAGGTCAGCCAGTTCTATTATTAAAACAGTTCTCCAAAATGAGGTAGTTTTTGTAAGTTGCTTTACTAGATAGGTCTCTTCTTCTAATTCTTCTTCTATCTCTTGTTCTACAGATTCTTTCTTTACAGTTATATCTCCCAAGTGGTTCATAGATAAGTGTATTAAGTAAATAGCTCCCACAATTTTTATCAAAGCATTTTTTATAATAAGGCTTGTTATTAAAAGCATTAATCCCCTTCCTAGGTACGCACCTAATAGGCCCACTTCTAAAGCAGCTTGTCTTTGGCTGTTTAAAATTTTAGCGGGTTTGTATAAAAATTGCAGAAATTTTGGTAATGGGACCTTCTTGTTTTCTGGTAATTTTTGAGCAATAGTAGCAAGAATCATGGCATTATCTAGAGAAAGTATGCTTTCTAGGAAGATTATTTGTAGAACGATTATTACAAGATTAAAGTATGGTTGCATGGTGTATTATAAAACATTTTGGAAAGAGTTTAGGCAGAGAATTTCAACTATTTGGTAAGTATTAAAAGTTATGCTAAACAAATTGTTAGGCAAATTAAGTGCAACCTACCTTTATTTAGTGCTTACAGCAGACCAGAGTACAAAAATTAAACCAGATAAACTAAATGTAGCTCCTATGAAAGCTAGAATTATACTTAGCCCATATAGAGGCCAAAAACGTTTAATACGTGCTTGTTTGGGATTATCTGGATTGTAAATTATTGTTATTTGGTCACCCTTCTTCCATTGTAAACGAGAACTAGAATAGTTAGATATAAATGTTTGTTTGTGGCCTTGCAAGTCTTCGAATTCTATTTTAGGCGTATAGGTAATGGATCTAGTATAACCACCGTTAGGGTCTGTTGATTCATTTACCCGTTTAATAATGTCTATAATTAATCCTTGAGTTTCTATGCCGTTTGTGGTTAAGGCCTTGCTACTTTTATAAGAAAGAAATGCTCCGATTAAAAAAGGAATACCTACAAGCAAAAATAGCAGCCCAAAAATAACCATAAATAAGTATAGCATAATTAAATTATGACAGTAGGCGAAATTCCCATATATTCAAGCATGAATTTTTAAAGCAGCGCTCTTTAACATTTATTTTTCACTTCTTATTAACTCCACCAATTCTTCTTCCCAGCCAAATGTTGTAGAAATGCCTTGTAATTTTTTAAAGGCTTTAATTGTGTTTGGATCTAATTTTGCAAATTGCTTTAGGACTTCTACTGTATCTTGTATAAAATCCCCAATTGTGCCGTCAGAGTCATCTACCCCATTGCTTAATTTCCTGTCGAGCCGTTTAAGCAGGTTAACTAATAAGTTTGCAGTTTGTAAACTTACTGGAAGTTTAGATACAAGGGCGGTTAATCGCACTGCGGCTTCAGAAAGCTTGTCTTGGTAACTAAACCAAATTCTAGAAGGTCCTGTGTAAGGTTTTACTAGCTTAAGAATGTTGGTTATTTGCTTTTTAACCTCTGCAAGCTTTTGGGGCGATAATTCCCCTAATTTACCGGAACATATTGGTGTTTCTATTATCTCTTTATCTTGTGCAGAAATGGGCCTTCCCCTAAATATTGCATAAATAGCAACAGCAATCATGTGTTTACACAGGTAGCCTTGATCTCCCATATAGCAATTACAATTGC
>JALVLD010000043.1 GCA_027033525.1 Candidatus Dojkabacteria bacterium | reverse complement strand
TTCATAGTTCCTATGATGTATAAGTTCGGCGGGATTATCAACTCGTCGCCGTATAGAGTCCTAACAGGCTCGCCCCTGTACTCAAGGGCGTATATCAGCTCGCCGAGAACGGCAGGGAGGTTGGCACGGTTTATTTCGTCTATGATAAGGATGTAGGGCTTGTCGGGATTCTCTCTGGCTAATTGGCTCATCTCACCGAGGATCTTCCAGACTTTTTCGTAAGATATATTTCCGTTCTTCCCTTCCTTTATCTCAATGCCCTGAATAAGGTCGTCGTAGTGGTAGGCGGGATGGAATTGGACAATTTTGATATATTTCTTAATAAGACATTGCATAATTTCTTCTATAAATCTCACAATTTCCTTTAAATTAATGTAATTGAGAAAATCTATAGCATACCATCCGTTATAAAAATTCTGGGTTATATTTCTTATAAAATCAGACTTATTAATCTTATCAATTACACCAGAATCTATCTCGCATATTATTTCGGGGCAAAAGCAAATGCCTTCTTTTAAAGCTTGCTCTTTTGAGTCATATACATTAGTTTTTTGTAAATCATGTATATATCCTATCCAAGCTTTTGACACTTTTTCATTCTTCTTATCATCCTTATACATAAAAAGAACAGGATAGTTCGCAAAATTTTCTAAGCTTTCAAGATTTATATGGATAAAATCATAGGTGTAAAAAACGCGATTTTGGGGACAAATGTTATCATCATGACAATTAAAACTAAACCTTTTACCACCTTCATCATGTCTAAACCAGTATTCAATATTATCCCAATATCCCTTAAAAGATACGATCATTATGTTTATATGTTTTAAGAGAAGATACGTCGCAACTTTTTTCGCCGTATAGGTCTTTCCCGTCCCCGGAGGACCATAAAGGATGATGTTGGGATTGTGGTTTTGGAGGATGGCGGAGATGTCTTTAACTGTCTCCGCGAAATTTTTGAGCATTTAGAACCTCCTGTATCGCTTTATTGGCGGCATCTACTACCCTTTTGTCATCCAGCCACCTTATAATTCCTCTAAATCTATGAAGATTTTCCGGGAAAGATATAGGTTCTCCGTTATTATGGATGATCCACTTTACTCGAATACCGTTAGCGATATCAAGGTCTTTCGCATCTTCTCGGTATTCACACCCACTTTCAGCTATACCTATAGCGTATGGTGTGGAACCCGACTTAAGAATAATAATATCGCCCGGCTTTATACGGGTATCCTCTCGCAAATACCCCCACAGTTGGCCTTCTCCAGTTGTTTTGTTTACTAAACCATCTTTATTGATTTTTACATCCACCCCATATATTTCTTCCATCTTTTTCTTAAACTCCTTGACATCCTTTATTGCCTTGATGTTTATCTCGCTCCACCCTTCACCTGCCCATTTATGCTTTAACATATATCTTATGCGCTTCTCTATCATCCCGCGGCCCCCCTGATCAGGAACACTCCATACGAACACTCTTCTTTCCATTATTAACACTCCTTTTTAACTTGTACTACCCATTCGTATCCACAATTTTGGCATCTATAATAATAATCATAAATACAATAATCCACCGTAAGATCATATTCCTCAATAACTTTCCCTGTTCTGCGATCTTTTCTTTTTCCCTTTTTTGTACCACGCACCGTACGTACAAGCTCTTTGTGAACAAGTTCACGTGCAAACAATTTCCCACAATCTGGACAACTTTCAACAATCCCATAATACAAAAAACCAATAAATAGTACTATGGAGGTAATCAATACTGTAATTATCCAATTTGTTTCTAATAAATAGCTAATAACACTACCCAATACTAACC
>JALVLD010000042.1:2041-5600 GCA_027033525.1 Candidatus Dojkabacteria bacterium | reverse complement strand
ATACTAAGTATTATTTCTAGTGTTTTGTACATGTTTATTTAAGTTCATAAATTAAATAAAACAAGAATCTTACAAAGAAGTTAAATAAATAAGCAGTTACAAATATAGAGATGTCGTAGTTAAAAAATGTAGTCGCTTGTAATGTAAACCCTGGTAGTATAAATTCGAACAAAACAAAGGAAGTTCCCAAGAGGACGCTTAATACTAAAATGTTGTTAAGGTAAACGTGTTTTATTAAAAAAAAGTGTTCTATGGGAGAAACCAGTAAAGTTGTAATTCCAGTTATAAGTAAAAAACTTACAAGATATACCAGAGGAGTTTTGATAGAAAACGCATGCAAATAATCATTTAAGAAAAATATTATTAAGTTTATAATTATAAGATTGTACAAAAATGTTTTAATCTTCATCCTTAATTTCGAAACCTTTTTGATTAATATAGATTACTTCTAAACCTTTTAGTACTCCAGGTACATTAATCTCTTTTATATTACACGATTGTACCATATTAAAGGATAAAAGAGGATATTTGCAAAAAATTTTATCTAAAAAATTAGGAGTGTCTTGTATTAGCTTACAAGCCAGTTTAAATTTTAAAAACGGTGCAAAGCGAGGATTTGGTTTAAAGCATAATTGCTTAGAAACAAGCGATTTATTACTTAACAAAGTTTCGGTGTATAACTTTTTTTTAGGGAGTAAAAAAGTAGCAAGTGGTGAGCTGTTAGCGTAGAAGAATATAACATTATCTTTGACAAAGCCTACCTTGTTTTGGGAAGATTCAAAGTATAAGCTAATAAAATTGCTTAGCCAAACAAGAAAGAATATTTGCAATAAGAGTATTATTAAAAGAAATGAGGCTAAGCATATTAACAAAAATTTTTTCATTGATTGATTATACCTCAAAAAGGTTTATAATACTTTAACTAACAAGGTTTGGGTGCCGTAGCCAAGTGGTAAGGCGGCGGTCTGCAAAACCGCTATTCGCGGGTTCGATTCCCGCCGGCACCTTGGTTTAAATATTGGTTATAAATATGAGAAAAATTTTGGCGTGGTTAATAGATCTACTTTGGTGGTTACAGATAGTTTTATGGTTAGCTCTTGGGGTGTTTGTGTATTTCTTGAAAACAACTGGTAATTTATTAGATGTTTCTAGCTTGTTGCATTCACATATAAATTCTATTTTATTGTGGGCTTATATTATTATTGTTTTGTTATTGTTGTTTTATTTTATAATTGGTCCTTTTATAATAGGAGCAACGTTAGGGGAGTATATTTTAGGTATCGGCATTCCTGAGAAGGTAAAGTTAGATCCATTTAAGCTTTTCTTGTATTATTTAACTGTTCCATTATTGCAAATACTCTTATTGCCTTATGTAATTTATCTTAAGCTTAAAAAAATATCTTTTGCTAAAAAACTTTCTGGAGTGCATTTAGATAAACGTAACTTTGACCCATTACGTCGTTTGTTATTATTACTTTTATTCTTGGGAATGAGCACGTTTACAGTACTTGGCCTCCTAATGTTTAAGCGTAGCGGACTTAAACTGCTTACAAAATTTATAGATTATAGACGTTATGCTGACCAAGCATTACACATTAAGGATTATCGAGCACTATCATCTATATTACTGCAATATGAAGAACGTTATGGGAAAGACGCAAATTATTGGGTTTATTATTGTGTTTCATCTGCACAGAATAATTTGCCGGAAGATTTAAGTAAATTAGAGCAAGTATGTAAAAAGGCTATTCGTACCAATATGGATAAACAATATCATTACGAGGTTTTGCTTGCACTTATTAATATTTACAAAAAAAAGGATGATGCAACTAATCTTGTAAATACATACCAAAAATTATGGGAACTAGGATATAGGGGGACTGAAATGTTGGAATATATAAAGCTTGTAGGAGAAAATTCAGCGGATCAAGCATTAAAAATGGTAGAGGCTTGGAAAAAGGCTAATCCTATTAACCAACTAACAATTAGCAATATTAGTGCCCTTGCTGAGCTTTATTTGGAATTAAAGGATTATAAGCAAGCCTTAAGTTTATTTAAACATATTCTTGAAAAGACGAATAATCCCTCTGTTCAAGCTGCTGCTAGTTTCAAGATAGGAGAGTGCTACTATTTCCTAAAGGATTATAAAAATGCAAAAAAATATTTGCTTAAGGCACAAAAATTGGATAAGCACTACACAAACCTGGTTGAATCGTATATAATTGATATGTCTCTTAAAGGTTATAAGTAAGCCGGGGTGGCGGAATTGGCAGACGCGTCGGACTTAAAATCCGATGGTCCAAAAGACCGTGCGGGTTCGAGTCCCGCCCCCGGCATTCTCCATCTTAATGTTAATTTTTTCTGCAAAACAATGCTGTGTGTTTATGGGGATACTTTACTGTCGAGACTGTTCTATTATGTGCAAAGGGCCGCAGGCCCTTTGCACATAATTTGCCTTTTAGTTATTGCTTTTTAAATACAAGCTTGTCCTCTTTAACAGCTACTGTAATTGTATCACCGCTAGAAATATCCCCTTTAAGAATAAGCTTCGAAAGCTCATTCTCAATTTCTCGTTGGATTACACGTTTCATAGGGCGTGCTCCGAATTCAGGGTCATAACCCTTTTCTGCAATATACTCTACAACGGATTCGTCGAATGTAACAGCAATTTCCTGAGCTTTGAGCAATCTTGCAACTCTGTCAAGCATTAATTTTGCAATAGCTTTAACGTGATCTTTGTTCAACGGATGGAATAGTACTATTTCGTCTATTCTATTTAAAAACTCTGGTCTAAAATGACGTTTTAGTTTATCCAAAATATCCTTTTTTAGGTCCTGCCATTCTTCTTGGGTATACTCTTTGTGCTGTCTAATAAATTCAATAATATCTTGTGCAGCAAAGTTACTTGTTGCAATTATAATTGTATTTTTAAAATCTACGGTTCTTCCTTTGGCATCAGTTAATCTACCGTCATCTAGTATTTGCAATAAAATATTGAAGACATCGGGATGTGCTTTTTCTATTTCATCAAGTAATATAAGAGAATAAGGATTTCGGCGTACTTTTTCTGTAAGCTGTCCTCCTTCTTCATACCCTATATAACCTGGAGGAGACCCAATTAGTTTAGAAACACTATGTTTTTCCATATATTCACTCATATCTAAGCGAATAATCGCTTCTTCATCGCCAAATACATATTCAGCCAAAGCTTTAGCAAGCTCTGTTTTTCCCACACCTGTAGGTCCTAAAAACATAAAGCTAGCTATAGGCCGTTTAGGATCTTTTAGGCCAACTCGGCCTCTGCGAACTGCCTCTGCAACTGCAGTGATGGCGTCATCTTGAGCAATTACACGTTTGTGTAAGATTTTTTCAAGCTGTAAAAGCTTTTCTTTTTCTTCTTGTTTAAGTTGGGTTATAGGAATTCCTGTCATTTTGGCTATAGTTTTTGCAATAACCTCAGTATCGACCACCGGAGTACCTTTAGCTTTTTCTTTTTGCCATTTAGCTTCTATTGGTTTTAATTGTTCTTTTAATTTTTCTATTTCTTGCTTTAGCTTAG
>JALVLD010000042.1:0-2031 GCA_027033525.1 Candidatus Dojkabacteria bacterium | reverse complement strand
AGCAGCTTTTTCATACTCTTGGGCTTTGGTTAATGCTTCGCGTTCTTTTTCCAGATTTGCAATTTTGTCTTTTAACTCTCGAATTTCTAAAGGTTCGAAATGGAAGTCCATCTTTACCATACTACATGCTTCGTCCAATACATCTATAGCCTTGTCAGGTAAATATCTATCCTGGATATATCTGTCGGCCCAAATAACCGCTTTTTCTAAAGCCTCATCTGTAATTTTTACTTTATGGAAGGCTTCATATTTATCTCTGAGCCCTTTTAGGATTTCGATTGCAGCAACAGTCGTAGGCTCTTCTACAAGTATAGGTTGAAAACGTCGTTCTAATGCTGCGTCTTTTTCAATATATTTTTTATACTCATTAAGCGTAGTAGCTCCAATTATTTGAAATTCTCCACGGGCTAAGGCAGGTTTCAACATGTTTGCTAAATCGAGTTGCCCTTCTTGTGCACCAGAGCCAACAATTGTATGCAATTCATCAATAAATAAGATAACAGAACCATTGGCTTTTTCTAGTTCATTTAAAATGTGTTTAACGCGTTCTTCATATTCACCACGATATTTTGAGCCAGCAGTTAGGGCACCTAGATCCAGTTCTTTAATAGTTTTGTCTTTGAGCTCATCGGGGACTTGTCCGGCAATTATGCGTTGGGCTAAACCTTCGACTATTGCTGTTTTTCCAACTCCTGGATCACCTATAAGCACAGGATTGTTTTTGCGTCGTCTAACAAGCACCTGAATAAGGCGTGTTATTTCATCGTTCCTACCAATTACTGGATCTAATTTTCCTTCTTTGGCTAATTTAGTAAGATCACGTGAGTATTTATCAAGTGTAGGAGTTGTGCTTTTAGTTTGTTTACTCCCCTTTGTTTCCCCAATCACCTTAATGATAGCCTTTTCTAATTTAGGAGGTGTAATATTAAAATATCTAAGAATTTGTGCCGCTATGCCTTCACCTTCGTAAAGTAAACCTAAAAGCATGTGTTCAGTTCCCACGTAAGAATGTCCCATTTTTCTAGATAATTGGTAAGCATATTGGATAGCTTGTTTTACTCTTGGAGATGCGTCAATATCCTCGCCATAGCTAATGCCAAAGTCACCGTTAAAATATGATTCTTGTTGCATTTGTTCCTCAAGCATTCTACTTAACCCTTCAGTATCTATATTTAATGCTTTTAAGATCTTGACGACAAGATCATCCTCAAGTAAAGCAGATAGAATATGTTCAGTATCAAAGTAAGAAGCATGTTGATTTACGGCTTTAGTATAAGCCTTGTTTAAAACCTCTTTTAATCTTTCGGAAAAGTAGCGTGTTATATCGTAGGTCATATTATACTTAATTAGTTAAGTTATATATAACAGTGTATCATAAGATACTAATTTAGTATCGCACAGGAATTTAGCAGTGTCAAGGGTGGACTGCTAAATTCTGTTTAGAAGTTGTTTAACAACGAACTTAGCAATCCTTTCCGCTGCATTAGTTTTGTAATTCTCTTCAAGTGCAATTTCTGAGAAACGTGGAGGACTCAAGAGCATTTTCTGAATTTTAGATAAAAGTTTTTGGGGGGTTAAATCCTTTTCCTCTAAAATTTCAGCTAGACCAATTTGTTGGAGTTTAGCAGCATTCTTGTACTGTTCATTTTGTGTAACCCAGGGAATTGGAATAAATATACTGGGTACCCTAAATACTGCAGCTTCGTACACAGTCCCTGCACCGCTACGTCCAATAAGGAGACTTGCCCTATTTAGTAAAAAACCCATTTCTTTGTAAATAAACTTTCTAATAACCAAGTGCCTGCGTAAATGTCTAGGTAGACGTGCCTTTACTAATAAAAGGCGCTTGTAATCTTGAGTGATTTCATTATCACCAGTTTGGATAAATACAAGATTTTTCTTAACAAGTTCAGGAATGATCTGTTGCACTGTTGAATTAATTTTGTGGGAGCCTAGCCCCCCCCCAGTGATAAGGATTAAGTTTTTTTTACTTTTTGCAATAAATTCTAATTGCTTGGCATAACTAGCGGA
>JALVLD010000041.1 GCA_027033525.1 Candidatus Dojkabacteria bacterium | reverse complement strand
TTGGTATGCTTATCAACCTGGCTTTGCAGTGATTGGTAAACCTAGCCAGAAAACTTTTTGTATAACACGTATACCATATAAATACATTTTTAAATTAAGAAAGTGTCAGTTGCCAGATAAATTCCAGATGGATTTAATTTTGCCAAGGCAGGTTATGTGGGGAGAGACATTTGAAGCCGTATTTAAAGTCAGGAATTTGGGTGCTACTCGTGTGGGGAGGTTTGCAATTTCGTTTGATAAAGAGTGGGGAGATAAGTACTATATAGAGTATGGTGGGGCTCGGGTTCTTTTGAAGGATTTTAAAATTATAGACATAGGCATCCTAAAAACTGGAGAGACTAGTGTTGCGAAACTACATTTTATACCTAATAGACCCGCTTTTTATTTTTGGAAAGGGGGAAAACCTTTAAATGTGCAGATCCAGGATTTGAAAGATAGACAAGCCATTTTTCGTAAGATGTATGTTTTGAATGATTTGGACATGGACTTAGATATAACAAAAGGCTGCGTGTATAAGCAAGGAGAGTTATTAACTACTCTAGAAATAACCTCTCGGTTAAAGGGAATAAGTTTTACTAGGCAACGTATTTGTTTAGAAGGTATTGATTCTAAAATTATTTTAGATTGCTGGGATTCTTCCAAAAGTGCTCAAAAAATTTATTGGCAATTAAGATCACGTGGTGTGCAAAGATTTAGAATACATGTTAATGTGTTTAGTGGTAATCAACAGATCGCAAATAAAATTTACGTTATTAAAAATGCATGTTGGCAGACACGTACAGCACTGATGCCACCAGCCAAAATACCCGAGGTGCCAGGTGTGTTAGGTTTTAAGCACGATGATTCCGGTCAATTGGTAGCTGCTGGTGTTAAGTTCGGGAAGGCTCCTAATCCCGGTGCTGTTGGTGTGTTAAACACGGTTGGCTATTTAAATGGTGTACAGGGGGATGATAAGCAGATAGGTGAGACTGCTAATAAAACTGAGTCTATCTTTCAGGCATATCCATATTCACGTCATTTAAGCCAAAGGAGTGGGACCTTTTTTAAAAAGACTTATCTCATAGGAATAGGGCTGCTGCTCATCAGTGTTTCACTATTGTGGAGAAGCGTGAGTCCCAAATGAAACGTAGTCTGTGGCGTGAAACCTTGTGTGCGCTATAGGGCGTATAATAAAAACTATAGTACTGACGTTTCGGCATATTGAATTAACATTGATAGTTTCTTATAGCGATTAGGATGAAAGCGTGCTTTTAGTAAAGGTTTTGGTAGGATCAATCAAGAAACCCTTTAGGTCGGTACGGCCAATGATAACTCCATAGTTGAGGGCTTGCCTATTAGCCACTGTGAAAATAATGTCTTTTTGTTCTCCTGCAATTTCGACTTTGGCTTGAATGGTAGGCCGAACAGTAAATCCACTCCCCGATCGTATTAGTTTAAACATACCCATCGGGGCGGGACGGTTTTCGCGGGGGAATTTTTCGCTCATTGTTTTTAAAAATTTTTGTGCTTCTTGATGATCGTCAAATACTCGAGCAAACACATTCTTGTAATCTACTAAAAATTTGTATCCTAGGCGTACAGCCAATTTATAGTCAATAGAAGAATGGAGAGCTCCCGTATCTATTTTAGCTTTTATTTTCTCAGGTTTTAAGCGTTTGGCCTTAATGTATGGGTTAGGGAAAACAATAATGTTTTCCACAAGACCTATGATTTGTCTTCCCGTGATTTGTTCTACTTCTTCTTCAACTTCACCTCCAAATAAAGTGCGAGCGAGCTTTACAGCTTTTGTAGTAGTTTTAATATTTATTCCTTCTACGCGTTTTATCC
>JALVLD010000040.1 GCA_027033525.1 Candidatus Dojkabacteria bacterium | reverse complement strand
GCTAGTTATTATAGGAGTAAGACAAGTAAAAAAGATCTACACTTACAAAAAGCAAGATATTGTGTATTTGCAGCAAGCTAATAAACAGCTGAATGACCTTAAAACTTTTTATAACAAATTAAGTACCACCCCGAGCTTACAAGATCCTGAACACTTTAATACTTGTTTTACAAAAATAAAAGAAACAAAAAGCAGTTTAAATAAAATTAAAGATTCAATACATTTTGCTGACAATCAAAAAACAATAGATTCTTTGTTGCAAAAAGCGGATGAATTTAATAATAACTGTAATACGCTTTATAAAAAGGTTTTTAATGTAAAACAGATCTCTGAAGATAGTATTATTATGCTAAAAGACTTTAAAACAGCTTTTGGAGAAAATAGTAATATTACAGCCGTTGCTGTTTATAAAGGCGTTCTAATTGTAACAGATTATGGTAGAGGGGTTGTTTATCAGGTTAATCCAGAGAATGGAAAAGTATCTAAATTAAAAGATCCTAAATCTCTTGTTAAACAGCCGTATTCAGTAGGTTTTGGAGAGAATAAAGATGGAACACCAATTATTTTTGTTTGCGATCATCAATCTGGTATTTTGTATTATGTTTCTGGTTTTGGGTTTAAACAGATTCCAGGTACAGATGCTGTTGCATTAGGAAGCAAATGTATGCAAGTTGGAGGGTTTAGTACCTACGCTTATTTTGTAACAGAAAAAGGCTCTAATTTATACAAAGCAGTTAATTTAGGTGGGGGGTATGCTTTTCCAAAGCCGTATATTACAGTAAAAAACAATGCCAAAATTTTAGACTTTGCAATAGACGGCTCAATTTATACATTAACACAGTATGTTAATAATGAAGATAGTGGGGTAACTAAGCAGAACAATCCCTACATTTATGATATTGAAAAATATTTTGCAGGTAAACCAGATAAATTCTCTTTAATCGATGCAGATAAACAGCGAATAAATAAACCAACATTACTTTATACTAATCCTTCGGGTTATAAGCCATTGTATGTTTATGATAGTCAGGCTAAATATATTTTTGTACTAGAAAAACCTACACCAAACAAGCATCCTGGTATTGCACCAATTATAAAAACCATAGATATTTCTAATATAGAAAACGGAAATATACAAGACTTTGCAGTAGACTTAAGTGTAAACAATAATAAAGAACAGTATATTTACATAATTGCAGATAATAAGTTGTATAAGGTTAAGAATCCGTAGAGGGAGGAAGTATAGATTTTAAGTATACGATAAATTTTCAACTGCCGGTGCGCCTATAACATACACTTATATTGATGCAGCCCAAAAGTGTGGTATAATTAAGGTATGGCTATGAAATTAGGAGAAAAACCAAGCATAGAAAAAGGTCTTACTGCAGCAGTCGGAGCGAAAGAGCAAGGAGGAGAAGTTATAGCTACACCAGTATTAAGAATTGAAGCAGGAAACCAAGTTGGTATTACTAGTAGTGAGCGTATACAACCTCCTGGACAAGTGTCTGTAAAGCAACAGCCTCAAATGGATGCTGGTATTAATGCACCAGGCCGAGTAGAAACAGCTTTGCACACTCTGGAAGAAGCTTATCATCTTGTTTATTCATTAGTAGGTAATTTAGGTAATGATGCCAGGACAGTAAATGAGTTTTTGAAAGCATTGAGAGCGAAGGCTAGAATGAGCTCCTCTAATCCCCCTGTACCTGTAACAGCATAATAGGTTAGGGTATACTTATCTTACATTTTACTTAATTTCCCAAATAAATTGTTTTGGATTTAAAGCCGAAATTAAAGCCAAAAATATTTTTATTGCCCCCTTATATGGTATAC
>JALVLD010000039.1 GCA_027033525.1 Candidatus Dojkabacteria bacterium | reverse complement strand
CATATTACTGTTATATCGAATAAAACCTTTGACGAACTTCAACAAATAATCTCTAATACCCGGAAAATAACTTTAATTCCAAATTGCATTGAAGACAGCTGGTTTCATTTACATAAAAAAACACAGATAGAAAATAACAAAATCTTAATAATTGGTACGAAAAAAAATAAAAATTTACACAACATCTTACAGGCAGTAAAAAACTTAGACATAAAGCTAATTATTGTTGGAAAACTTAATGATTCAGACAGAAAAAAACTAACAAATATCAAATACGAAAACTATTACAACCTTTCACGGGAGCAACTGCAAAAAATCTACCTCCAGAGCCAAATACTCTTATTTCCATCACTTTACGAAGGTTTTGGCTTACCAATAATTGAAGCACAAGCTCTTGGCATACCAGTAATTACTTCAAACATAGAACCCATGAAATCTGTAGCAGGTAAAGCAGCTTTATTAGTAAATCCACACAAACCAGATGAAATAAAAACTGCAATAAACAAGCTCTTAAACAATCATCATCTTAGACAAAATTTAATCGAAGCAGGTTATTTAAATGCAAATCAATACCGTTGCAGTAGAATAGCACTAAAATATGCCCAACTTTATACCTCTTTATTGCAAAATGAAAGTTTTTCTTTTTAATTTGAAAAATAAACTACAAACTTATATCAATGGCAAAAGTTGCTTTAATTACAGGTATAACGGGTCAAGACGGAGCATATTTAGCTGAATTCCTGCTCAAAAAAGGTTACATAGTCCACGGTATAAAACGCCGTGCTTCCCTATTCAATACAGACCGTATAGACCATCTTTACGAAGACCCGCACAAACCCGGACGCAAATTCTTTTTACATTACGGCGACATGACCGATTCCACTAATTTAATCCGGATAATACAGGAAACCCAACCAGACGAAATATACAATCTTGCAGCCCAAAGCCATGTTAAAGTTAGCTTCGAAACACCAGAATATACTGCTAATGCCGACGCCTTAGGCACACTCAGGCTTTTAGAAGCTATACGGTTGTTGGGCTTAAAAGATAAAACCCGCTTTTATCAAGCTTCTACCAGTGAACTGTTTGGAAAAGTACAAGAAATACCACAAACAGAAAAAACCCCTTTTTATCCCCGTAGTCCATACGCTGCAGCTAAACTCTACGCCTACTGGATAACAGTAAATTATCGCGAAGCATACGGTATCTTCGCCTCAAACGGAATTTTATTTAATCATGAATCTCCTATCAGGGGCGAAACTTTTGTTACACGAAAAATCACAAGGGCTGTAGCAAGAATCGTCTTAGGTATGCAAAAAACTTTATACTTAGGCAACCTCTCTGCCAAAAGGGACTGGGGACATGCCAAAGATTACGTTCGTGCAATGTATCTGATTTTACAACACCATAAACCTGACGATTTTGTAATTGCTACAGGTCAAACCACTGAAGTGCGCGAATTTGTACGAATGGCTTTTGCCCAGGTGGGGGTTACAATTGAATTTCAAGGCAAAGGCGTTGATGAAATAGGTATCGCTGCCAAAGTTTCAGATGATCCTAAATACCGCGATCTAAAAGAACATGTTAAAGCAGGCGACGTACTGGTACGTGTCGATCCAAGATATTTCCGCCCAACCGAAGTTGACATATTAGTAGGCGACGCTTCTAAGGCTAAAAAAGAATTGGGCTGGCAACCAGAATACACGCTACAACAACTTATTGAAGAGATGATTAACAGCGACCTGAAAGAAGCCAAAAGGGAACGCTTCCTAAAAGAAAATGGTTTTACAATCAAAAACTATTTTGAATAGGCACTTTGATGAAAGTCTATTT
>JALVLD010000038.1 GCA_027033525.1 Candidatus Dojkabacteria bacterium | reverse complement strand
TCTATAGAGTCAGGCGTGGGGTCTGTAAATAGCGAAGTTGGGGGAAGTTTCCAAGTTGTGAATTTAGGGGTATAAAGTGAAGCAAATCGAGCCGTAAGTTCGCTTTGGTCTTCTTGCGTAGGAGCTGAGGGTTTGCCAGATTGCAGGTCGGGGCCATAACTTATTTTAAGTTTAGGTTGCGGAGTAGATTGGCCAGGCTCTTCTTCTGTGTCGATGTCTGGAATATCTAGTTCTTCAACGGGTTTTTCTGCTTGTTGTGAGGGTTTTTGAGGTTCTGATATCATGTTTGGTGTTAGGGTTTTAATCTCTATAGTTGTATTGTTGGAATCCGTTGGTTTGGCAATGCGTTTAGTTCCGGTAAGCTTAGAAATAATTAATTTTATTATTGCAAAAAACTTTGTCGTAATAAGGATTGTAAAGTGAATACCAGCCCGTATGATTTCTGCAAATTGTTTAATAGAGATTTCACTTATAAGAGATATTGCTAACAAAAGCATGGAAACAAGTAAGGTAATTTCTATGCCAGAACCGAGTAGATTAAACAATTGAATGTGTAGAAGTGTTCCTAGCTTGCCTGCTGCCTTCGAGTTTCCTGTCATTTCAAACAGGGGAGCAAGAGTAAAAAGCAGCAGCCAAAAGCCAGTGAGTCGCGTTTTGCTTAGCCAAGCTTTAACGCCTATAAGGCGTAGGCCAGTTAAAATTAAAATGGTCCCTAATGTATAAGTATTTGCACCTAAACAGGAGTTAAGTAAAATTGGGAGTTTGCCAGCGATGGAGTTATTAAAAAGTAGTGTGATTCCTATTCCGAGTAAGACAAAACCGAGGAATGTGCGTGTTTCTTCAGATTTAATTGTGAGGCCTTTGGTTTTAGGTGGTCTTCCGCGTCGTCCCATTTCCTATTATAACGTGTATAGGATTTTAATGTCATTGTCTGTAGAGGGGCGGCGGCCTTCGGCCGCCGCCCCTCCACTATTGAATCCAACTGTTTATGATACTGGGCAGGCGCTCCAACCGCATTCAATACACTTTTCACAGCCAGACTCATATACTATTGTCCCTCCGCAAACGGGGCACTTCCCTTCTTTTGCCTCTGTGGTATCTTCCCCATTGGTTTCCTTGATCAGTGGCATTTGCTCTAGCCCTGCAATAGATTTACCTTCTAGCACACCTTTAATTAGGTCATATAATTCATTGCGTAGGTCTGAGCGTTTATAGTAGATAGAGCCCTTGTTTGTTAAGAGCCGTTCTAAAATTTCGAGTGCATATTTAGAGGGTTGGGGCTTGAATTTTTCTCTATCTCCGAGATGTTCTATTACGCCAATCCTGGAACCATCTCTAAAGATTGTAAGCCCTTTAAGTCCTATCTCGTGAGCAATTAGGTAAGCTTGCTTTATGTCTTGTGGCGTTACCTCCTCTGGCATATTAATTGTTTTGGAGATACTTGAACTATTCCATTGTTGCCAGGTTAATTGTGCTATTATATGGTCTAGCCAATGTATATCCTGCGAAACTACAAAAACTCTACGTTCTTCTGGAGTGAATAGGTCTGTTAGAGTTTGTATTGAGCCACTGTTGTCAGCAACCGCTTGTTTTAGTTTTTCACCTCCACGTTTTTTGCAGCTTAAATACTCCTCGAATACAGGATCTACAATATAAAAGCTTCCCACTGCTACATTCTTCTTGTAGACCAGAGCGAATTGTGGCTCAAGCCCACTTGATGTATCTGCTATCATGCTAATTGATCCTGTTGGCGCCAAAGTGGTCGTATAGCTGTTTCGAATTCCATATGTTTTGATTTGTTCAATAAGACCGTGCCAATCCTTTTTGGGTTTGGGGTGTTCATATACTCCTGATAACGGAAGTTTCCCGTCGGGGTACTCGCTTTTGTCAAATAGCGGGAATGCCCCTTTCTCTTTGGCTAGTTCTACGCTCTTTTCCATACTGTAGTATGCAAGAGTCTCCGCCAATTCGTCCATGAAAGCATATGCTTCTTTGCTATTGTAGGCCAGGTTTAGTTTGTAGAGTACGTTTGCGAGGCCCATTATCCCGAGCCCTACTTTACGGGAAGCTAGTGTGTTTGCACGAATTTTCGGGATAGGATATTTGTTAATAGTAATTATATTATCAAGCATGTGAGTCGCAATACGAATTACAGAATAATATTTCTTGTAGCAGAAGTGGGGTTTGCCATCCTTTAGGGTAATGAATTTGGCTAGATTAATGGAGCCTAGGTTACAAGACTCGTATGGATATAAGGGTTGCTCTCCACAAGGGTTTGTGGCACGTATTTCGCCTTTATATTTTTTTAGAACGTTGTATTTGTTTATGTTATCAAAAAATAGAACTCCAGGCTCTGCGGATTTCCAGGCACTATGGGCAATAGTGTTAATTAGGTGGTCTGGATCTATTTGGCGTACAACACTTTTGGTGTGTGGGTTTATAAGTGGCATATCCTTTTTGTTGGAATAGGCTTCCCAGAATTGAGGTAAAACACCTACAGACAAATTAAAATTTGTAAATTTGGATAAATCCTCTTTAACCATTATAAATTTTTCTATGTCTGGGTGGGTGATTTCTAAGATTCCCATGTTGGCTCCACGGCGTTTTCCTCCCTGTTTTACGACATCCGTGGTAGTGTCTATTATTCGCATAAAGCTTAGAGGGCCAGATGCAGTACCCCCTGTACTTGCAACATAATCGCCTTCGGGTCTGAGCTTGGAGTAATTGGCACCGACCCCCCCTCCGGACTTAAAAATAAGCCCTATGTGTAAGTTTGTCATTAAGATGCTTGTAATATCATCTTCTATGTCTACTACAAAGCATGCAGAAAGTTGACCTAAACGCAAACCAGCATTCATTAGAGTTGGTGAGTTAGGCATAAATTCTTGTTCAGTCATCATCTTGTAGAATTTCTTGGCAAGTTCGCTGTATTTATCAAAATACCCCTTAGAGAGTAGGTCTAAGAATTTGTTAAAGCTAATTTTGATTCTGCCTGTAGTTTTTTCTAATTCATCAAAGGCTACGGCCAATCTTTCTAGGTGGCCATAAGTAATTGGATAATTTCCTAATGTATAACCAGAGTGAATTTCTGTAATAGTTTCTTTGGGAAGATGGTTTACCTTTTCTTTAATTTTTTGCAAAAAATCTTTGACTTCAGTGTTTTGAATAAGTGAGTATTCGTCAAAGTCGCAAGTATCTCCTGCTGGTGATAGTGGTTGAACGTGAGGGAATTTTTTGGGCCGTTTGTATACTTTAGGATCGTATAACAGTTCGGGTAAAGTGGCAGCTACAGCGACACGTTTAAACATATGGGGCACACTTTCTATAATTTGGCCTTCGCGGTTTTTTAAAAGATATCGGGAGGCTAGAACTCTTATGGAGTTTAAACTAAATCGTTTTTCAATAGGATGTAGTTTTTCTCTGTTTAAAATACGTTTTTTCTCCTCGCGTATTTCGCGTCTGGCTTGTCTGTATTCAATATAGTGTTTTACAGCGTCAAATTGTTTTGCCTCAAGTAAGGCAGCTTCAACAAGATCCTGAATATCTTCGACGCCTGGAATACGTTTGGCTTCTCCAAAAATTTTTATGAGTTTGGCTTCCACCTTTTTTGCTATTTTTTGCGAGAGCTTTTCGGCATCTTCAGGTTGGGTGCCAGTTGACAGTAAAGCTTTAAAAATAACATTTACAATACGATTTATATTATATTTGACAATGCGGCCATCGCGTTTTTTAATGCGGGTAAGTTTTGTTGACATATATTTAGATAAAGATTAATTTAGGTGCTTTAATAATAGTCAAAAAAAAATAGTAGGGGAACAATAGACATAAACATCGTATATTACGTAGGGTTTCACGCAAGAGCAGGAAGGATGTTGAGAAGAATTCTGAGCTTTAGATAGGTCTTTGGGGTGCAGCGTGGACTTTGGGGGTGCATGGCGAGTTGCGTTAGACGCCCGCTCTAGTTTCACGAGATGGGCGATTTAACACGTCGAGTAGGCGGTCTATGCGACACTAGTAATGTATGGCGGCTTGCTGACCCGTCCAAAATGCACATGAAACATGATCGAGGCTTAAGCGTAGATTGTGTTAAAATAAGTTATGTCAACCGATGTTTTGTTGGCAATAGACGCCAATTCTTTAATCCACAGGGCATACCATGCTTATCCGTTGTCTTTAACTACAGCATATGGGGAACCAATAAATGCAACGTATGGTTTTGCAACAATGTTACTTGATGTGCTTTTACGGCTAGTTCCTAAATATGTTGTGGTAGCATTTGATACTAAAGCGCCAACATTTAGGCATAAAGAGTATCCAGCATATAAAGCCAACAGGCCTAAAACAGACTCAGAACTTATTGGTCAGGTAGAAAGTGCAAAAAAATTGTTAAAAGCTCTAAATATCCCTGTGTTAGAATTATCCGGTTTTGAGGCCGACGATATATTAGGCACAATAGTTAGTCAGGTAAAGCAAGATTATAGAAGGCAAATAAAAAAGGTTGTAATACTTACAGGAGACAAAGATATGCTCCAATTAGTGGACGATTTTGTACATGTACTTTTGCCAAAAGGAAGTTTTAAAAATTTAGAGGAAATTACGAAAGAAGGCGTAGTAGCAAAATTAGGGGTTTTACCAGAACAAGTCGTAGATTTGAAAGCTTTAATGGGCGATGCTTCGGATAATGTACCAGGGGTTAAAGGAATTGGAGCTAAAAGTGCTGCAAAATTGCTACAGCAATATGGCACTTTAGAAAAAATCTATTCAAATCTAGAAGAAATAAGAAAATCCTCTAAACGCCTTGCCAATTTATTGGAACAAGAACATAATGATGCAATTTTGAGTAAAAAATTAGTAAGAATAAAAAAGGATGCTCCAATTATATTTAGTTTGCAAGATGCAATATTAAAAGAATTTAATTATAAAGATGCCGAAGAGCTTTTTTCATATTTTCAATTTGCAAGTCTTATGCCTAAATTAAAGAAATTAGCAGAAACCTTAGGCGTAGATACAAATGCTACAAATAAAGAGAATCCACTTGCTACAAAAGAGTTCACACGTTGGGCAGAAGGAGTGTATGCATTTTTAGTAAGCAAAGAAGCTGCTTACAGTAAATTTAAGTTTGATGATTGGTATAAAAAGCTTTCTTCTAAGGCTAGTTTTAAAAGGGTTGCGGTAGATAAATTAGTAACAATTTTAGAAGATGTAAATAATTTGCAAGAAAAAGATAAGACATTAAGAAAAATAATTTTTTATAAGGATTTAAAAGATATTAACATTTTGGATGTTGCAGATTTGAAACTGGAGTTTGCTAATAGTTCAAAAATTATTTTCTGGAATTGGTGGAGATTTGTTTTAGATGTAGTTGAAAAAGAAGAAGTTTATGTTCCTAAAATTGCGGCTTTGCAGTATCCAGTCTTTGATCCTATTTTAGTTGCTTATGGACTTTCGGCTGGTAGAAAAGATTTAGGTTTTGGGCAAATAGGAGGTGCATATTTAAATCAAACAGCAGTGGTAGTTGAAAATCTTGAAAAGACCGACAAACTAAAAGCTCTTTTATTCATCAGTTTGTCTCAGATAGAAAAAGCTCAAGAAATTATAGAACTCGGCAAAGATTTTTGGAGGTTGGTTG
>JALVLD010000037.1 GCA_027033525.1 Candidatus Dojkabacteria bacterium | reverse complement strand
ACACTCTTGAGACTGCTTAAGCTCCTTTATGTCATCTTTTCTTTCTATTTTATTTTTATTGCAAAAAATATATAAATTTATAGTAATTAAATCAAATAAATCTGGGCTAAGTCTTGGGCTAAATTTGTCTTTAAATGCTGCATATAAAGGGTATAAGAAAAGTATTTCAGCAAGCCTACGCTTACCCCAGATATTAAAATACATATGCTTTACATCTAGCTTGTCTAAGACCACTGCTCCACCATAAAACAATGCATCCACATCGGGGAAAAAATTAGAAATTCCCTTATCTTTAAAAAGTGCTTTTGTGAATAATTGCTCAATTTCGTTCCTATCGGGTTCTGTACGAAAAGCTAAGTATTTATGGAAAATTTTTAACAAATCCCACCAATATGTATCGCAGCTATACATTTTTAGAGACATACTGCTTTTATAATTTTGCCTTTTAATGTTAAAAGTTGATCAGTATTTAATTTCTTCTTGCCTTCAATTGCTGCAGACTCTATAAATATAGTTCCTACTAAGGTACCTAAATACAATCCTTGCTTACGTATAAATACAAATTCACCTGGTTTTACTACTAAAGGAGCATCCAAAACTTTTGCTTTATAGACTACTAATTTTCGCACCTTTAATTTCTCACCTTTGCCATTAGATAAATCAAATAATACTTTAAAATAAGCCAGAGGCTCAGGGTTAAATGCTAAAATTCTTCGCTCTACTTCTTGAGCAGTTAATATGCAAGGGTTTAAATTAGCTAATTTTTTAGAAAATTTAGAAGCAAAACTAATGTCTCCTTTTTGAGGATTTCCAGGCTCTTTCCAAATGGTTGGGACTAATACTTTAGGCAATAATTTTAACAGCTTATTTTCTAAAAATTCAAAAAGCTCTCCAGTAGTAAGTCCTTTTGGTATTTCAAACTTTTGTGCATATACAATATTTCCGGCATCTAACTGTTCTACTACTTTATGAAATGTTATTCCAGTATGTAAATCGCCATTTAATATTGCAGCACCTACTGGGTTAGCTCCTCTATATTTTGGCAACAAAGAAAAATGAATATTAATAAAATTAAAAGTTTTAACAATATTTGCAGGAATAATCTTGCCAAAATTGTACACTAATCCTCCTAAAATTTCTTGCGAACTATTACTAACTTGCTTATGCCACCTGTTCCAATTTTGTATGTCATGGGTATTGTATGCTTTAATACTATACCCTAAACTACTTAAAACAGGTTTTAAAACATGAGCTCTAGACGATAACAAAATAATAATTTTTGACATGCTAGACTTTAATTACTTAAGATTACTAAGCCAATCTAAATAATTATTTAGCCTGGATAAAATAACGTCTGAATCCATTAAAATAAAACCTTCCCATAAAGGTACAGAAACAGGTGAGCCTACTACGGCTAAACGTATTAACATAAACAAATCAGCATGCTTTATGTTGAATTTGTCAGCGATCTGACGAACTGTACTAACCCACTTCTCTTTATCTTTCATTAAACTAGCATGCACATTTATATATTCCAACAAAGCTTTAGCTAGAATATCGGCAGAATAACGTTTTACGCCTTTTATATCCCTATAATCTAGCAATTCTGGCTCTATATAAAAGAATTTTAATAAACTTAAAGCATCGGAAAGCAATTTAATTCTAGGACGCACTAATTCCAATTTTGAAGGTAAACTACCATCTTTAAGTATAAGTTCTTTTAGCAAACTATCAGTATTGTCTTGCGGTACAAAATACTGCTGCAACCAATCGCGAAAGGCTTGCATAAAATCTGCATCTGGTAATTTTCTAATATATTGCCCATTAAACCATAATAATTTTTCTCTGTTAAAGGTTGGATTGGCCTTATTTACACCATTAATACTAAATTTATCTATAAACTCTTCTAAAGTGAAAAATTCCTGAGTATCGCCTTTTTGCGGTGCCCAACCAAGTAACATTAAAAAATTTAACAATGCTTCTTTTAAATATCCTTCACGTAAAAAATCTATTGTAGCTACGCTCCCTTTACGTTTAGAGAGTTTACCGCCAGAAGGATCTAAAATTATTGGCAAATGTATAAACTTTGGCATTTCCCAACCTAAAGCTTTGTATAAAAATACTTGTTTAGGAGTTGATGAAATCCATTCATAACCACGCATCATATGGGTTACTCCCATTAGATGATCATCTACAACTACTGCTAAATGATATGTTGGTATACCATCAGACTTTATTAAAACTTGATCATTCACATTATTAAAATCAAATTCTAAAGTATCTAAGATTTCATCTTGCACTTTAATTTTAGTACTACCAAAAAGCTCTTTAGCTTTGCTTGTATTCATTCTAACCACATACGGCTCACCTGCTTTTATTTTTTCTAAAGCCTGCTCTAAAGTGTAATGAATTTTACAATACCCATCGTAACCTGGTTGTAAACCTTTTTTAAGACGCTCTTTATTAACCTTTTCTAAGCGTTCAGGAGAACAAAAACAAAAATAAGCATAACCATTTTTTACAAGTTGCCAAGCATATTTTTGATAAACAGGTAAACGTTGGGTTTGCACAAAAATATCTGAAAAATCTTCATCTTTTACTTTAGTAATCTCATCTATATGAAACATCCAATCACCTAAAAAGCCTGCAAACTCTCCAGCTTCCATCTTGGCTATTTGCTCATTAGTTGGTGCTAAGTCTGGAGAAAGTCCAAAATAATTTAATAAATCTATTATTTCTTTACCTGAACCAGGAGCAAAGCGCTTACGATCTGTATCTTCTAAACGAAGTATAAACTTGCCATTTGTTTTTTTGGCTAAAGCATATGAAAACAAAGCTTGTCGCAAACCTCCTATGTGCATTGGGCCTGTTGGACTTGGTGCAAATCTAGTTATTGCCATGTTTGATTATAACAAATCTAATTGCAGGACTAGCTTTAAATAGCTATAAAAATTGGATGGAGTTGGGGGCGGCGGCCGAAGGCCGCCGCCCCCAACAACTCATCGAATCAAACGCCCTCCTACTCTACTTCTTTAGCGACCCTAAATCTAAAATTACACCATTATTACCAGTCGCTACCTGAGGTAAATGACCATCCCATTTTTCTATATACATCTTGGTTAAGAGCTCTTTGGTCAAACTCTTTTGTAATAGTCTTTGAGCTTCAGCCTCACCTTGAGCTTTTGTAATTAAAGCTTGTTTACGATATTTTTCTTGCTCCGCTTTATACTTCTCAGTTTCAACACGCTCCTTTTCAATTTGCTTTTGCTCAATTGCCTTTACATAATCTTCACTAAAATCAATACTACGAATAACAAATTCATCTAAAACTAACCCCTTTTCAGCGAATAATTTCTTTAATTCCTCCGAAACAGCTTCTTCTAATTCTCTTATATTACCTGAATATAAATCTTGTGCAGCAAATTCACGAGCTAAAGTTCTTACATGACCACGTGAATCTGTTTTAACTACTTTTTCAACTACTTGCTCTTCCGTACCTAAATTTTGATAAATCCACAAAACCTTGGCTGGGTCAATTCTAAACCTAACAGTATACTTTATATGCACTGGTTGACCATCCTTAGTAGTTGTATCAACAGGGTAATCAGTATAATCTGCTTTCGATTCCTTTGGGTAACTACTCGTTTCATACGTAATTAAACGCGTATTGTATTTAAACACCTTATCAAGGACTGGCATTATAAAATGTAAACCAGGATCAAGCTTTCCTTTTAACTGCCCTAAACGAGTATGAACCCCAACTTGAGCGGGATTTATAATTACAAAAAAACTAAGTGCTCGCAAAATAGGTATTACGATTACGAACAATAGCACCAGACCGCCTACAACGGTGCCAAAGGTCGCTTTAGGCATTGCCATTTTAATTAATTAATAAATTAGCTATAATCACTTCATTATAGCATCACAAAATATGCAAGGCAATCTTAAAATTATAGAACTCCTAGGCTCACCTGCTACTGGAAAAACATCAATTCTAAATACTATCCAGTCTATAACTCCTTTTCTAGACAAACAAGTTACAATTATAGATCCTGATAAAGAATTCATTAAAAAACATCACTCCCCCCAAAATATAGACTCTCAGTATTTGTATGACCTTAATCTCTATACTATTTTATAAGTTAGTAAAATTATTACACGTAATAAAGGTAAAAATAAAATTATTTTTCTAGATAGAGGTATCCATAACGTGATAATTTATTCCATATTTCATTATGTCAACCAATATATGAAAAAAGAACAAAGTTTAAGGCTCATCTCCCAAGCCCTAACTCTACTAAACAACACCTTTTTGTACATACCTATCATTTTACTCGCCTCCCCCGCAGTCATGATGAGAAGATTTAAAAAAGCTAATACAAAGTTAAATAAATTTGTTCTTAACCATTATTTTCTTTCTAGCTTAAACTTAGTGCATATTGTATATGCTCACCTTTTCAACATTCCGGTGATAAATAGTAACCTCCCATTAAAGAAAATACGTAGCCAAACCTTTAATACCCTAAGAAGCTATCTACAAAGCAAAAATCATACTCCCAACGACCTTCTTAGCTTAACTGCAGATGAAATTTTATTAAAGGTAAAAGGAGAATTTCTCAAACAAAAAAGCCTGGCCACGGCCTATTTTCCCCGGTAAAAACCGAGTATCTTCGGCGCTGGGGTGTTTCACTTCTGAGTTCGGAATGGGATCAGGTGGTTCCACCCCGCTTTAGTGACCAGGCAAAATATTATAGCATATTAGACACGGATTTTACAAGCTGTTGTATAGGTCCAAAGGGCGGGAGACAATTTTATCTTTAGTATTTAGTATGTAGTTCCAGTGCCCTCATATTTTACTGTACAGGAACACACATAAAATTGTGTCAGATTATATGAACCTGCACAAATACAAATATTTTGACAGAGACTTATATGCAACATATAATCACTTATGCCCTTTTGGCACACAATATATACAACTGTATTATTCGACATCGATAACACACTGCTTAACACAGAAGATTTTTATGCTGCTGCACTAAAATTTGTATATAACAAATACTTTAAATCCCACTTAAAATTTATTAACTGGACTACATTTAAACATCTTTATGCAGAAGCGCGAGCTTATACTCACAGTAATCTAAAAAATACTGGTTCGTCTCACAACAGACTGCTTTACTTCCAGCGTATTCTAGAACTAACAGGTGCACCAATGGACCTAGGACTCTTATATAAAGCATGGGAGGATTACTGGGCTTTTGTACTAAAATATGCAAAACCGTATCCTAATATAATACACGTTTTAAGACGACTAGAACAAGCAAGTATAAAAACGGCTGTAATTACAGATAATTTAAATATAATTCAATACAAAAAGCTTATTACAAATAAATTAGAAAACTTAATTGATATTGTAGTCACAACAGAAGAAGCTGGCAAAGATAAACCAGCAGTGAACCAATATTTATACGCTTTAAACAAACTAGAGTCTAGTCCAGAAGAAACGATTGTAGTGGGGAATAATCCACAAACCGATATCGCAGGTGCCCACAATAGTGGTATAACCTCTATACTTTTTGACCCTAAAAAGCAACATCCTGTAGACGACCCTTATCCAGAAGCTGATTTTAAAATAACAAACTTTAAAGAACTTTTGCCGATACTTGGCCTTACGCCCGCCCACGCCAATTCTAACAAATTTCTATTCCTTTTTGATTTCAAAGGGGTAGTAGTTGCCCAAGAGTCCATTTTTAAACTTATAAAACAGCTTTCACCAAAACATATAAATAAACTTGCTAGCTTATATCGCGAATTAAAACTTGGTCAAATCTCAGAGCCTGACTTCTGGTACAAAATAGGCAAAGATCCTGAACGTGGTAGGCAAGAACTGCTAGGGGAAATGTATATTAATAAGACATTTTTCAAAAAATTGCAACACCTTAAACACACATACGGCAATAAAATAATCCCAGTACTATACACTAATGTCCCAAATGCCTGGATTAAAACCATACTACTTCCCCAACACCTCACCTTGTTAGATGACATTATCAATACATCTGCTTACAAAGGCATTAACAAATACAGCTCGCACGGATTTTATCTAGTAGTAAGTAAATACCCTCAAATAAAAAGTAATCATATAATTATTTTGGCAGAGGATTTATCAACATTTAAACCCTTCCGTTTTTTTGAACAAAACAAAAAGATATGGCTTAAAAAACGCAAACAACAACCGATTGCAATCCCAACATATACTGTAAATAGTCTGCAAAAGGCCATGGGACTAGTAGAAAAAATACTCAACTAAATATAAATATGTTTATTCCCCTCGTTTGTGTGGATCGCCCAGGATTCTCGGATTAATATACTTGTCTACAAAATATATTGCCCCCAATACCAAAACATTCAGGATATATTGAGCTGCAATATAAAAAGACAAAATTGCCGGGAACACACGCATAATATACACAAAGAATAACGAGTTAATAAGAAAGCTCGTATAATTCATAATCTTAAATGTGCGTTGCATAGCAGACTCGTCTAGCTTCATATTTGGAGCTTGCTCCGCTAAAGTTTTTGCAATATTCCCGGAAGCCAACCTTGCCTTACCAAAAACCAAATAATTTACAAAATAATTAATGTACGTTATCCCAAACAGTACTATTAAAAAACCTAAAGTAGGCTTTGATAGCAAATTTATCCCCCACAGGGAATTATTTATACTTGCTACGCCCTTTTGCTTTAGCAGGGCTGATACAAAAGGATATAACACATCAATATGATCAAGCCCCACTGTCAATTTTCTTACAGATTGATACAATGCAATTAACACTGGAAACATTACCAACAGAGGAATAAACCCTTTTGTTGGATGATAACCATACTTTTCATATAATTTCTTTTTTGCTCTTTCAAATTTTTCTTTATTTTTGAAACGCTTACGCAACTTGGCTATTTCAGGACGCAACTTTGCAGCAATACGTGTATACTTTATACGCTTTATTGTAATTGGCAAAGTTAAAATCTTTATAAAAACCACAAGAATAACAACTCCCCAAGCTATTCCCCCAAAATAAGCTGAAAAGTATACTAACAAATTAATAATTGGACTAAAGAAGAAATAATTCCAAAATGCTCCTAAAACTTTAAGCATAAGCCAATTATAACACCCCTACTACTAAAAGCAAACCTGTTATAATATGGTATATGAAACTCTCTAAAAAATTAACATCAATTATGGCCATAAGCATTGCTATTGTTTCAGCTCTTATTTCCCACACTACTATACAAGTAAAACACTCAGAACTAATCTCACCAATCGCACACGATACGCCCTCTATTAATCCCCATAGCACAAATACGGCTCAAGGAACACCATCGAAAGCAACGCATCAACACAGCCCCACGATATACGAAGGACAAAAAAACAAGCCTACCGCTACGTCCCCGCAAAAAACACGCATTACTGCCACTAACTCATCCAAGCCCAAATTAATTATAGCCAAACCGGCCATAGTAGAAAAAAAAGATTTAAGCGCAGGTCAAATAATCAAACTAAGGCTTGATACTCCTAACAAATTACTTGAGGTACCTTTGCCAACTTCAGCTAAGACTACAGCCATTGTTTTTGAAACCAGTTCTCCAACAACAATATCTTATGCCTTAAAACAAAAACCTGACCATATCCCCCCACATCAACTAACTACAATAAAAATAAACTCGAAAACTGAATATAACACCTACATATCTCCTCTGATACAAATACCTAAAACTGACAAAAATGCCTTATATATACAAGCACCTAATATTCAATTAACAATTCAACTATACACAAATACCAATGGTACATTACAACGCTATAGGAGCTTTTTAAGTACTTCTAATTCCTACAATCAAGATAAAACCTCAGGAGCTAAATACTCGACTCTGCCTATTATCCCTCGGATCGTGTGGGGAGCTAATCCACACAGTTGGGATAGCCATTCAAGCCTTAGTATAAATGATCCTCAACGACTATATTATGATAGTGAGCATCATTGTAGATGGCTCCCCGAATACTACAGGGCCCAGAGGATTGTTATTCATCATACAGTAACCCGTAATTACCCCAATGACCCTTATCGGGCAGTCAGAGAAATTTACTTGTACCACGCTTATTCTAGAGGTTGGCACGATATAGGTTATAACTTCTTAATCGACAGTAATGGCAGAATATTTGAAGGCAAAATAGGCGGTGAGGGCACAAAAGGTTACCATGCATTTGAAGCTGCAAACGACATGAGTATTGGCATTGCACTCATCGGCAACTTTACTAATACTTTACCCACTAGCGCGCAACGCGAAGCTCTCAAAAAGCTTATTGCAGAAAAAGCCACTCTCTTTGGATTTGACTTAAAATATGGAAAAGCCAGTTTAACTAAATGGCTAGACCCTACTTATACAGTTTTTGGCCACAGAGATTCATACAAATGGGTGTGGGACACAAACGACTGGACAATAAACAATACCGCCTGTCCAGGACAAAAATTTTATAATAGTGGACTTTTGTATCAAATAACCTCCCAAGCCCAAGAATATAAACAAACTCATTTTGATCAGATAAAACAAGCACATAATCAAGCCTTAGCTATGTTAAATGAACTTGAAGACTACGACTACATTCCTGCACTAGAATTAACTTTAAACGTAGATCCAAGTACCCCAACAGAGCAGGTTAAAAGACTACTACCTAGGTTTTCTGGCATAAAAAGCATCCGAATTCGTGGCAACAAAGTATACATTAGCGTACAAAACAACTATGATAATGGCTACTGTGGATATATTGTGCCGCCAAAGGATTGGACAGGATACGACGATTGTGGATCTCATGGATGCATGTTTTTTCCAAAAAGCGAAGGAGCCGTTGACCGTTTAAGAGAACTGCTAACAATATTTTATCTTGATCCAAATATAACAAACATTCGTTGGTATAATCTCGGGGAAATGCATTAATATGCCCGTTCAGCCTATTATTGGGATATCCCCTATGGATGGTTATACTAATATTGCAATGCGACTTATCACTTTCAAATACAATAAGCTACTAAACACAGGCTTTACTGAATTTGCAAATGTAGAAGGGATTTTTAAAGCTCCAGAGGTTAGTTTAAAGTTGCTTTATACTTCTAGCAAAGAATATAAAAACAATAGAAAAGTTATAGCTCAAGTTTTTGGCAACAGTAAACAATTAGAATACTTTACGAAAGCTAGTGCACTAATAAAGTTTTTAGGATTTTCAGGCATAGATCTTAATACTGGCTGCCCTTATAAAAATATTATTTCCTCTAAAGCTGGAAGTTTTTTAATTTGCAAAAAGAAAATGCTAAAAAGTATTATAAATGCAATTTATAAAGGTGTGGAAAATTGTAATATTATAATTAAACAATTACAACCATTTAACAAACAGTATATTATTCCAAAAACAAAACTTCTGCCTATTTGGGACACGGCTTCTATTAATAATTGCAATAAAAATAACTTTACTATATCTATAAAAACGCGATTAGGCCGCAAAAGATTAGCAAATCCACAGTGGTGGAAATTTTTAGACAAACTAAATGTCAGCTTTGTTACAATCCATACTCGCACAGTGGTGCAAGGATATAGTGAAACTGCTAAATGGAATAAGCTCCTTTATATTAAAAAATATTTTGAAACTACACCCATTATTGGCAATGGAGATATAAAAACAAAAAATGATATCCAAAACAAACTAAAAATAACTCCAACTGGAGTATTAATTGGCCGCGGGTTAATAGGCAATCCCACACCTACAACCAGTAAAAACTTACAAGAAGCTCTAAGCCTCCTAAAAGAACACCTACATCTAGCACTAATATACTTCCCTGAACTAAAAAACTATATTGCACCGTTTAAAAAATTTGTGCCTGGTTATTTAAGTAATATACCTTATTCAAAAAACCTAAAACAGCAATTGCTTCTTGCAAGAAATTATAAGGAATTTATTCAACTTTTATAAGCCTATTGTTTTAAACATTCACACTCCTGTGTCCAGGGATCTAAATTAATCGGCTTAGTTTGATTATCCCCTCGACGACCTTGAGTATGTGTCTTTACGCCGAGTACAGCTGTATGTGTATGTCTAACTTCCCGCTTTTTATCTTTTAATTGCCAAACAGCATACACAGAAGAAGACTCTGAGGCCTTTTCATATTTATATTGATTTAGTGCAATAACAGTATCAATTATTTGCCTTGGCAAAATTACTGTAGAAATTATTCCTAAAATAAACGCTGAAAACACAACCAATGCAAGTACTATTTGTCTTTCTTCTCTGTAAACGTCCATATAACATTTAAACACTAAATTCTAAAGCTGTCAAGCAAAGGACAACTGTATTAAATGCGCTTACCTGGAATGGGGACAACTATACCCTCCTCCGATTTATTAATGAAGGAAACAGTACCCACCTGCAAATTACTAACTGCATGGTCTGAAGCATTAGGAGTTTCTAAGTTACCTGCGGTACAAGACACAATAGCAACAGCACTCTCTTCTAAGCCGCCATGGTTTCTCACCTCGAATGCCCTACGCCAAACCACCCCTTCTTCTTCCTTACTCCTAAAAAAGGTCCAAGGGCTTAAAGATCCTAGGAGAACATCCATCCCCTTCTTCGCTACTACTGCCTTAACAGCTAACACCCCCTTCCCTTGCAGCCCATTCCACAAACGAGGTTCTACCTCCATCACAATCACATCGAGCTGACCTAACCCCCCTATCCCCTTCTCGGCCAAAAGTTCTCTAAATTCCTCTTTTCTCCTCCACAGAGTCCGCAAAGTATATATAGCAGCTTCTTTTGCCAAAGACTCCATTCCCCTAGGAAGCTGCTCCCTACTTCGTACCATCTGTAATTCCAGATCAACTGACCTCCTTCCTATAGGTACCGCCTTCATCTGATGTCTCTCTTATCTTATTTATCACCTTTTACCATCCCAGGTAATGTCCAATTAAGCTCCAAAGGAGCTTGTTGTGGCAATAAATCTAAAACTAGTTTGACTATTTTTTGATGTATTTCTTCTGGTGTCAATAATTGCTCCCCTCTATAACATTTAACTCGTTTAAAATACGCAAATTTATGAGCAAGCCATCTACCTTGCTCATAAGCTCTACGGTTTAACTCTATATCGCTTTCATGTAAATCTTTACGTTTGCTAGAATAACGCTTTTTCTTATCATTTGCTTTTTTCTCTAATAGCTTAGCAGCTAAACGTGGTGGCACATCCAAAAAAATAACCAAATCAGGTTTAGGGATCTTTAAAACCTCAAATTCTAGTTTTTCTAGCCAACGTATAAATTTGTTACGCTCTTTGGGATCATCTATTTTAGAGGCCTGATACAGCTGACTTGCGCTAGTATACCTATCACTAATAACTATATATCCGTCCTTTAACCACTTTTTTATAAGTGGTGCCGACTCTAATCTATCTAGAGCATAAAAAGGAGAAACTATATAAGGATTTAATTTGTTCCAAGGTCCAAAATCTCCATTAAGGCCTTGCCCAATAAAATGCCCCCAAAAATTGTCATAATATCTCGGGAAGTCTATAGATTTTACTTTATAACCTTTTTTCAGCAAATGCTCTAATAAAAGCTTGGTCTGGGTTGCTTTGCCAGATCCATCGGTTCCTTCTATTACTATAAACATTGTGCTAATTATACAGTATTTTAAAAAATGATCCAACCGACCAAGCTAAGGTGGCGTTCGCTAACATTTCGTATGTTATTATATTACATAATTGCGGAAGGTGGTAAAATATATAATACATAAACCGGGGTGTAGCACAGTTGGCTAGTGCGCACGCTTCGGGTGCGTGAGGTCGCGGGTTCGAGTCCCGCCACCCCGATGGTGCCTACACGTATAACACTAAGAGACTCTCTAATTTATGTTTGACTGGCTTTAAATATTTTAGTATTATTGCAATAAGTATGGAATAAAAATGAGATTATTCGGCGACCTCGAGACGAAACATTTCGACGTTTCGTCCCCCGTCCTCACTTCGTTTGGGACTGCTAACAAGCGTGCAAGAAAACTTTAATAGAGATGGGAAAGATGGAAACTAACAAAAACTCAATATTTGAGAAAAACATTCAAAGAGGAAAAGAAAACGGAATTATCTCATTTAATGAAGATGAAACCAGAATAATTTATCATTGTTCGAGGGATTATTCTACAAGCTTCACAAATCCAGAGGAAAAAGTAAGAGCTGCTTATTTTGTAGAATTGGTGCTTGATTATCAGTATCCCAAAGAAAGAATTGATTTTGAAGTAACAGTTCCAAGAAGAACTCCTGAGGATAGAGCGGATATTGTAGTTTATGAGGATAGTGAGCTTAAAAAGCCCTATCTTGTGGTTGAATGCAAAAGGGATGGAATTTCCGATGCTGAGTTTAAACAGGCTATTGAGCAGGTTTTTGGTAATGCTAATAGTTTAAGGGCAAAATACGCCATAGTTGTTGCAGGCACAACAAGAACAGCTTTTGATGTCGCTGGATTTAAGCCAAGTGAAAGAGAAAAGAATGTTATTTCTGACATACCAAAGAGGTATGGCAAGGCTCCGAAGTACAGATTTATTAAAGGAGATCCCGTAAATGATATAAAAACAGTTTCCAAAGATGAGCTTATTAGAGCGTTACAGAAATCTCATGATACTGTATGGCAGGGTGGAAAACTTGCTCCTACAACTGCTTTTGATGAAGTCTCTAAATTATTATTCTGTAAGTTAAAGGATGAAAAAGACACCCCTAAAGGAAAACCTTACAAATTTCAGATAGGGACTCATGAGACTGCAGAAGAGGTTTTTAAAAGAATAAATGAGATATATCAAAAAGCAAAACAACAGGACGCTGAGGTGTTCAAAGAAGACATAAGACTGGAGCCTAAAATCGTTTACAGTGTAGTGGAACATCTACAGGGTATTACCTTTACTAAAACAGATTTAGATACCAAAGGAGTTGCTTTTGAAACCTTTATGACTGATTTCTTTAAAGGAAAAATGGGACAGTTTTTCACTCCTCGTGAGATCATTAGATTTATGGTGAAAATACTTAATCCCACAAAGGATGATTTAGTCTTAGATCCCGCTGCTGGTAGTGGCGGTTTTTTACTTAACTCAATGGATCATGTAAGAGAATATGCAGAAGCCCATTATGATGAAAGAGAGGCTTGGGAACACTGGCACGGTTTTGCACAACATAATTTGTATGGTATTGAAATAAACGACCAGATTGCCAGAGTATGTAAGATGAACATGATTATTCATGACGATGGACATACGAATGTCGTTAGTACTGACGCCTTACAGGATTTCGACAAAATACAAGCAATTCATAAGGGTTTCAAGAAAGAACATTTTGATATTGTCCTCACAAATCCACCTTTTGGAGCGGTAGTTAGAGCAACGGAGAAAGATTACTTAGATAAATATGACTTAGGGGCAAAACTCAAAGAAAGGAAAAGTCAGAAAACAGAAATTTTATTCATAGAGAGAGCAATAGATTTTGTTAAACCAGGAACTGGTAAAATTGGCATAGTTTTACCTGATGGAATCTTAACAAATTCATCACTTCAATATGTAAGGGATTACATTATGGAAAGATGCCAAATCTTGGCGGTTATCTCATTGCCACAATTTGCTTTTAGTCATTATGGGGCGGGTGTTAAAGCATCTCTTGTATTCCTAAGGAGAAAAGATGATGATGAAGAACTTGGTAATTACCCCATATTTATGGCAATTGCAGAGCATATAGGCTATGACGCAACGGGCAAAAAAGACCCGCAGAATGATTTGGATAGAATCTTGGAAGAATACAGGAAATTCCAAGAAAACCCAAAAGAGTATAAGGGGGTTTAGCTATGGAGTGCTTTATAGTTTATAGAAATGAAATCGAGGGGAGGATTGACCCGCATTTTTATAAACCCTCGTTTATTCAGTTTTACCAGCAATTAGAAAAAACACCATTTGAAATAAAAACTATCGGAGAAATTGCAGAAAAAGTAACAAGTGGAGCAACGCCAAAATCAAAGGGCGATGCTTACACTTCAAAAAAGAAAGGAATACCATTTATTAGGAGTGGGGACATAAGCGAAGATAAAACAATTAATTTTGATGATGTACTATATATTAAACCGAAAATACATAACAAACTCTTAAAAGGTTCAAGACTCAAGAGAGGAGATGTTTTAATAGCCATTGTAGGAGCAACAATTGGGCAAGTCTCTATTTATGATTATGACAAAGAAGCAAACATAAATCAAGCAATAGCATTAGTAAGATTAAAACAAGGTATAAACCCAGAATATGTTAAAGCTTTTTTATTGTCAGCCTTAGGTCAAAAACAATTAAACAGAATTAAAAGACCTGTAGCGAGGGCAAATATAAATCTTGATGAAATCAAAGGTATAAAAATTATTCTCTCACCTCTCGAAGTCCAAAATCACATTGTTCAATTAATGGATAATGCCTATAAACTTCAAAAACGAAAAGAAACACAAGCCCAGCAACTTCTTGATTCAATAAACGATTACGTTCTTTATGAGCTTGGTATAAAAATACCAGAAGTAAAAGACCAGATGACTTTTGTTGTTTATGCTGACGATGTTAAAGGCGGAAGGATTGACCCTTATTATTACCAACCCAAGTTTGAGGAAGTTATTAAGGCGGTTGAAAATGGAAAATATGAGGTTAAGGAGTTGAATGATTCTTTTGAGGGAGACTTAATAAAGGGTACTTTACCAAAAGAAGACGAAAAGAACGGAAAAGTAAAAGTTTTACAGATTAAAAATATTCTTAGAAATGGTCTAATTGATATTTCCGAATATATAACTGCTAAAAATATTTTTAGACCAAACCAAAAAATAAACAAAGGAGAGTTGATAATTGTAATAACAGGGGCAACAATAGGAAAAGTTGGATTGTGGTACTTAGATGAAGAATTTTATTTAGGCGGAGATATGGTAAAATTCAAAACGAATAAAGAGTTTAATCCTTATTATATCCAGGCTTTCTTACTTTCTGAGATTGGACAGTATCAAATTTTAAGAGAGATTACAGGAGCAACAAATAAACATCTGTCATCTTATGATGTAAAAACTATTAAAATCCCCCTCCCTCCTCTCGAAATTCAGAATAAAATCGCAGAAGAAGTAAAAAGAAGAATGGAGAAAGCAGAGCAATTACAGAAGGAAGCAAAAGAGATTTTGGAAAAAGCAAAGCAGGAAGTTGAAAATATTATTTTAAACGGTGAAAACAATGAAGGTTGATTTTCAAATAGTTCATGGCATAGACAGAGACCTAAAAGAATATCTCTTAGATCTGCTGAAACAAACCTTAGATGAATCTACAACCATAAATTCTTCAATAGAAGAAAAGCCTGATAATTTGGAAGATTGGTCCATCTTTAACTGGATAGAAATAAAATACAAGTACTGCACAAGGGAAAACAAATTTATTACAGGGTTTAGTTTAGAGATTGATGATACTATCAAAGAAATAATAAAAGAATTTGGAAATTCTCTTAATGATGACGAGAATATAGATATTGTCTTTAAATATTTTGACGAGCCGATGCTTAGAGAGCATAAAAATTATGCAAAAGAAATTTTTGAAATTGAGATGAAGTTGAGAGAGATAATCTCCTTTATTTTTATTGATACTTACAAAGGCGAGTATTACAATTTACTAAAAGAAATTAATGTTAAAATACAACCTCTCAATGGAAACAATAAACCAGATGAAAACTATTTTAAGAGCCATTTTGAATATGAATTTTTCTTCTTGTTGTTTAGTGATTATATACG
>JALVLD010000036.1 GCA_027033525.1 Candidatus Dojkabacteria bacterium | reverse complement strand
AGTATAACAAGCGGGAATATAGCACAATCCCTAAAACTAAGTATAAATACAATAAACAAGCTAATAGATATTTTAAAAAAGGCCGAATTATTAATAGAATTAAAACCCTATGCTAGACCTTATGCACAAATTAGAAAATCTTCAAAATTGTTATTTATTAGTCCTAATATACGTTGGGCATTATTGCAAGGGTTTATTAATGAACATAAAGGAAAGTTATTAGAAGACTACATCGCACTTTTGCTATATAAAGAACTTTATAAAAAAGCTTTACTGCTGCATGATTTTTCTAAAAAAGGAGCAGACTTTGTTATTAGATATCCAAACAATACAGAAATAATATTTGAAGTTGGGTTTACTAAAAACACCGTAATACAGGTTAACAACACCCTCAAAAGAACGCAAGGTCGTGCAAAATATGGGATAATGATAGGAAGCAATAATTTAGAATTAGAAAATAACATTGTGAAAATACCATTAGAATACGCACTGCTAATCTAAACTGGGATATTATGCCTTCAGAATATGTTCTTGAAAATAATTTAATTAAAAAGCTACAAAATCTAGGCTATCAGTATGTCCCAGAACTAAACTCTAGCGACGCTCTTTTAGAAAATCTAAAAGAAAAATTAGAGCAGCTTAATTCTACTTATTTTTCTGATAGAGAGTGGAAGCAAATTTTAAACTATTTAAATAGTGGCGAAATCTTTGACAGAGCTTTAAAAATAAGGGATAGATTTGTTTTGCACCGAGATAATAGTACCCAAGTGCATATAATATTCTTTAATCCTAAGGATTATCTAAAGAATTCTTTTCAAGTTGCCCATCAAATAGAACAAAAGGGGCCCCAGTATTTGAATAGGTACGATGTAACTCTTTTAATTAACGGTATTCCTTTAGTACAAATAGAGCTTAAAAAACCAGGAGTAGAAATGAAAGAAGCGTTTAATCAAATTATACGCTATAAAAAGCATACCTTTTCTGGCACTTTATTTGATTTTGTTGAGCTTTTTATTATTTCCAACGGTGTAAATACAAAATATTTTGTAAACAACAAAACACTTAAGTTTTATAACACTTTTTATTGGACAACAGAAGATAACAAGAAGATTAGCAATTTAATGGATTTTGCAGATGTATTTCTAAATCCAAAATTTTTAGCTGAGTACATTTATAAGTTTATTGTTTTAGCTAAAGGCAGACGACAACTTTTTGCCCTAAGGCCTTATCAGTATTATGCATCAAGAAGAATTTTAGAACGTGTTAAAACGTCTAACGATTTTGGGTATATTTGGCATACAACTGGTTCAGGTAAAACTTTAACTGCATTTAAAACTGCTCAACTTTTACAAGAAGTACCAGAAGTTAAAAAGGTTCTTTTTGTAGTTGATCGACGTGATTTAGATATACAAACAACAGATGAGTTTAATAAATTTTCTCCGGGCTCCGTAGATGCAACAACTCATACAGGTAAATTAGTAGAACAGTTAGCCGACTCCAACAAAAAACTTATTGTTACTACCTTGCAAAAGCTAGACAAAGCATTAAAAAATCCTAATCACACAAAGCGGTTCATTAATTTACAAAATCAAAAAGTTGTAATAATTTTTGATGAGTGTCATAGAAGTCAATTTGGTGCAACACATGCTGCAATAAGGCGGTTTTTTAAACGGGCTCAACTCTTTGGATTTACTGGAACACCAATTTTTGCCCAAAATGCAATTGATAACAAAACTACTGCCCAATTGTTTGGAAAATGTTTACATAAGTACATTATTACTAATGCTATAGACGATGGAAATGTACTAGGGTTTGCTGTAGAGTATATAGGCAAGTATAGAGAAG
>JALVLD010000035.1 GCA_027033525.1 Candidatus Dojkabacteria bacterium | reverse complement strand
TGGTTTTATTTACAGGCACTCTAAAATTAATACAACTTAAATCAAAAAGCTTTATGGTACCTAATGGACCCAATACATTCCCAATTTCTAAAGGCTCAATTTCTGTATCGTCTGTAGCAGCCTTAACGACCGGCACGATATGTATACGCCCATCTAATACCTCTGACACTGGAGTTGGAGTAGCTGTAGAAGCAGTTGAAGCAGCCTCCTGTTCTATATAAAAGCTTTGTAACATCTTATTATATTGTTTCTCACCTGTGGATCCCTTAACTATGGTTGCACGCACTATAAGCACGGTCTTCCCTTGCCCTGCAGCACATAATTGCTTGTACTGTAAAGGCTTGGCGTTTGCATCCTTCGGTTTATAACCTCCCCACTTAATCTCTGTAGGCGTACCTGTATAACAATAAAATGTCATATGCTTAGTTCCTATTTGCGAAACCTTAGCTTCAGCCTTCTTTTTGGCATCCACCTGTGAAAGCTTAGGATCCCGCAACTGCAAATCCGAAGCTCCCATCGCGATAACACTCTCTTTTAAATATTCAGGTGAAACCTCTTTATATGCCTCCTCCGGAACCACTAATACTTGAGCTGTAGAGGTATACAAAGCCGCAAACTCTGGCTTTGTTTCATATTTCCCATGGTAAAAAGTGAAAAAGATATGGTGTTTACCTGGCGTAGTAATCCAATATCTCTGATTTAAAGTTACAAATATATTCGTTCCATAAATCCTGTACTCCATATCCTTAATGAATTTAGGCGATACATACAAATTACTCCTAATTCCCTTTATTTTGTCCAATTCTTTCTTGGCATCATCGATGTTGAATGCATATACTCCTATTAAAACGTCACCTTTTTTAAACATATACACAGCTCCTTTTCTAGCAACGTAATAATCGGTCAGTTTAACATTCTTTGCCTTACGTGCGTATGCTTGCCACAAAGCAGAATAATCTAAATCCTTATAAGTAAAGGGCATAACATACATATCCCCCTCCTTACTCATCGCCCCAAATTGTGGATCGTTTTTGTAAGCTTTACCCTTAAGCCAAGGCAACACAGCATTTATCAACTCCTCTGTTGTTTTAAACTTATGCTCCCTTAAATTAGACTCAGTTAAGGCTTGTTCCAAGTTACGCCCTACTACAGGCAACACGCTGTATTTCTTGTACTCTTGCCATGTAGAAATATCAAAACTGAATCCTGTGTCTTCGACAAGGAGCCGAGTAGGATTATACCCTAATGCGATATCATACTTTGAAGAATAAATATAATAAGCAGGCACTTTAGCATTATTTACGGATTGAGCAGTAGTTTGTTGGTTATTCGTCTGTGCTTGGGCTAATAAGCCACCGTCACGCCACGAAGCTGCTTGCACCCCTGCCACTGTATAAATGCTAAGCATGCTCACAACTACTAAAAACATATATCTAATAAATGCTTTCATACTATCTTTTATACAGCTTAACTAATATACTTTAACATACCACAGATGCTTCAAAGTCTCAAGCAATCTTATAACACTATACTATTGATATACTCTTCTGTTATTATTAATTTTTTATTGCAAAAAATTAAATAGTAAATGCAACAGCACCTCATATTGTTTGACTCTTAACCAGTCTCTATGATTTTTATCCTGCCAATATTCTTTATCTGTTACCAACTGGCTTTTTATTAGATTATCCACGACAAGCAAAAGAGCAATTGTAGGTACCTTAAAATAATTCGAAACTGCAAAAAGTGTTGAAGCTTCCATTTCTACTCCCCAAAACCCTTGTCTCGCCCAATTTTGTATATCTGTTTTAGACTCCTGAAGCATTGCCTGACACGTAGTTGTAGGT
>JALVLD010000034.1 GCA_027033525.1 Candidatus Dojkabacteria bacterium | reverse complement strand
AATTTTTATCTTTGTAGGGCCTTCCCTAACCATGTAATATTGTGTTTCCATTTTAAATCACTAAGGCAAAGTTTATTTTTTGTTTTTAAAACGTTTTTGTAGGTGTGTTGCATTGGGTAAAAAATGGATTAAAGAACATGTGCGTGATACATACTACAAATCCGCTAAGAAAGAGGGATATCGGTCTAGGGCGGCTTATAAATTAATTCAGATACAGAAAAAATTCAAAATATTAAGGCCGGGGGTTAGTGTTTTAGACCTTTGTTGTGCTCCGGGAAGTTGGTTACAAGTAATTAGGCGATTTGTTGGACCTAGCGGGTTTATTGTAGGTGTAGATATAGAAAAAATGCCCAAGTTAAAAGATATTATTTTTATTCAAGCAGATATTTTCAGCGAAGATATTATTGAGAAAGTAGTAAATATTTCTGGTAAAAAGAACTTTGATGTAGTTTTATCTGATTGCTCCCCTAAATTATCTGGAATTAAAGATTTAGATAACTTTAGACAGATATCCCTTGCAGAAAGATCTCTCGAGATAGCTCACGCTCTTCTAGATACTCATGGCGTTTTTGTTTCTAAATTATTTCAAGGTGCCGAATTTAAAAAATATACTCAAAGAGTTAAAGAAACATTTCAAAAAGTCTTTTTCTACAAACCTCCTGCCTCACGCCAGCAAAGTCCTGAAATATACGTCATTGCCAAACGATTAAGGATGACCTATACTTCAAGTTAATGCAGGGTTGGGTTAAAGCAAAAATATTATAAATTCAAATCTTTATTGTAAGTTAGATATGCGGGGGTCGCCAAGCCTGGCCAAAGGCGCTGGACTTAGGATCCAGTCCCGTAGGGGTTCCCGGGTTCAAATCCCGGCCCCCGCATGAATTATTTTCAGTAGTAAAACTTAAAAATAGACAATGAGTTACCTAATTTGGTTATCTTATACGGGCCGGTAGCTCAGCTGGTAGAGCGCCGCCCTTGCACGGCGGAGGCCCCGGGTTCAAATCCCGGCCGGTCCATCACTCTTTCCTATACTTCCTTTTTACCTTTTTACAAGGTTATTTCTTATACCTTTCTTTATAGCGCCTAAGAAAAGACTTTAGAATATAAAAAATTTAAGAAAATTAATTATCAAGCCATTACTTCTTTAGTTGATTCTGAAAAACAGGTCTGAATTTGTATCCATACTTAATGATTCCTGCTGGGCCTTCCTCCGAAATCTTCCTGAAAACAGCCTCTACTCTCATGCCTATTTTTACATTTTCGGCCTCGCAGTCTGTTATTTGCGATACAACTCTTGCTCCATTGTCTAATTCAACCAATGCTACCACGTATGGTGCTTGCTTTCTAAAACCTTTTGGATGTGCATGGAGAATGCTAAATGTTATTACTTTTCCTGTTTTTGGCATTTCTGCATGTCTTATATTCCTTGACTTACAGTAAGGACATACGTGTCGGTATGGAATAAACGCCTTACCGCAATCCTCGCATATTCCACCTTCTAATCTAAAATGATATGGTATTTCCCTCCAATATTTGGGCACACTCATTTTTTCACCTCATTTCACTCTTTTGAGTATAACCGTAGTAACTGATGACCCCGATCCTCCTATATTTTGTGCTAGACCAATTTGAGGATCTGCAACTTGCATGTTCCCAGCTTCTCCTTTGAGTTGCAATGTTATTTCTGCAATTTGATATATTCCTGTAGCCCCTACGGGGTGCCCTCTTGCTTTTAATCCACCGCTAGGATTTATTGCTATCTCCCCGTTTTTAGAGAATTTTCCTTCATGCAAATCGAATGCACCTTTTCCTTTCTCGGAAAATCCCAGATCCTCTAGAGCAAGTACTG
>JALVLD010000033.1 GCA_027033525.1 Candidatus Dojkabacteria bacterium | reverse complement strand
TAAGCCAAAAAGACAAATCAAAGAAACGAGGCTACCCCTTTTGCTCCTCACTTTTGTGTTCCGACCCATCTATTTCTAAACAATAACAATAAGGTTAGTCCCAGATATTATCCACTTTATACACAACACCCTTTCTCCTAAACATTAGTATAGTTATATTATAATACCTGAAGTGGCCCCCAGCAATACCATGTGTAGGTCCGACAATTTTATTTTGTCCCGGCGCAATCCTTAAACTACCTACCCACAGAAAAAACTCCAACAATCCCGCCTGAAAACTCAAAGGCATCTACAAGTCTGCCCAAAACTTTCCCTATTTTCTTAAGCTCTTCTAATGTAAAACCTTTTTGAAATGTATTTTTTGATGTAATAAAACCATCTGCATATGTCTGCCAACCATTACTTCTGGCTTGATGGATAATTTCTTGCTTACTACGAACTGCAATTACAACAAGTGTAGCAGGCATTGCTAATTTTTTTATTGTTTTAAGTAAATCTTCTCGCTCTAATGGTTTCTCAATAACATTTAATACATAGTTAAGTAAAATCGTTTGTATTTGGCTAAAATCCAAAGAAGAAGGCTTAGGCTCAGGTTTATAATAAGGATCATAGCCAATTGTTTTTATCCCTTTTGCTTTAAGCCAGTTAACATCTTTACCTTTACCACATCCCCAATCTAATACTACTGGCTTAATGTAACCCTTTTTAAACGCCCAACGCGTTGGCAAAGAAGGTTTTTTCCTATTTATTGCTGTAGCTTCACGCTTTATGAGAATTAGCTTGCTATTTTCCTTATTAGTTAATAAATGTAATTGCGGATCTACAGTAGGAGATGTTACAGTTTCCGGAGCCATTGCCTCTAATAATCCAACCTTTTTGCATAAATTATTCCAATACTTACGTCTTCCAATAAAATGCAAATGTTCTTTGGCATACATACCTAAGGCTTCTTCCTTTTTAGTAAGTTGTTTAAGATAACTAATCCTCGGATTTTTAGTAGATAAAAATGTTTCTAATCTGTGTAAAATTACAGGATTGTTTGTATTTTCTATGCGTTTTTTTACACGAATACCATCTACTAGCTGTATAAAAACACTTTCTGCTAAATAAGGATGTGCATGTGTTTCTAAATGAGGATAATAAAGCAGTGTTACAGACTTTTTATCTCTTGCAATCTTAACTATGTTATGTCTAAATCTAAATGGTAGTAAACTTACAGCTTGCCTGTATAACTTCCGAACCTCTTTTGGAACTTCATTTAAGCTTTCTGTTGCAAAATAAATATTGCCAAAAACTTTTTTCATAAGGTATTTTAACTAAAATATGCGCTAAAAACACTGTAGGGCTAATTTCTCCATCATACTCTCACCTATAATCTGCTATACTTTAATAATGCTAGCACTAATAAGAAATACTAAAGCTTTAAATATAAATAAGCTAAGAGAATTTCTTAAAGGACACAATATTACTACAATTTACGAACAAACAACACACAACGATTCCCATGTAAACGACTTTCTAAAAGAGCACTTTAAAAACCACACATGGCTATTAATAATTGATTCCCAAGTAGAGCCAATTAATTTAGATCTCCCCATCATTCAAAACGCTAAGGCAAGCGTAATTGGCGGGCTTATTTTAAGCCACACTAATGAGCCTATGTGGAACAATTACGGTCCTGAAACTAATATGCCACAACTTGCCTATACAGAGGCCCTCAAAAAAGCAATGTTGCACTTTTGGAACGATGATGAAATTGCTCCTAAGCTACGCAAGTATATTCGTCAAAATATAAATTATTCAACGGATTTTCAAGAGCCAAAGGAAACAATAACTGATTGGGTAAGTGAACTAT
>JALVLD010000032.1 GCA_027033525.1 Candidatus Dojkabacteria bacterium | reverse complement strand
CCTACCACTATAACCTTTCCTACCTTTTTTTTTCGGAATTAAAAGTGAATAACAAAATTAAAAAATTAATACTTCGTATCCCAGTCCCCGAAACAACCATTAAAGCTTATTTGCTCCTGCATCTGCATACGAAAAATGAGGAGGATTTTGTATAATTCAGCATGCCCAACAAATCAAAATCAGTATTATTCCTTTATAAGGCTCCAAGCAGAGAAACAACCCTGCTAAAAGAAACTGACGATCCTTTATTACAGGATTTAATCTCTGAACGCACTCAAGCCTATCGAGCTAATCTTGAAAGAATCAAATCTGACCCTAACCTCATACCATATGTATGGGAGGGATTCCTGCCCGATGACGCTTTACATTTTCATCCACAAGATTTTGCAATATATTGGCCCAACTACGGATTAGCTCTACCTCCCGAGTTGCGTTATACCCAAATACCTAGAACTATTCGCAGAATACTTGCTGCATTTCCAGAGGCCAAAACTCCTCCTTACTTCACATTTGAAGGCGGTACAATTGTAAAAGGTGGTAACTTACTTTTTTATCCTATACATACTGCGACAGACCTAATGTCAGATGAGCTCCCTTATGAAGAAATAAACCAAAGATATCAGGAAACAGCCCAAGTATCAGGCTATATACCAATTGGATTAGATATACCACAAAGTTTAAAAGACGCCCCCCTTTTTAAAGACATCCATCTACATATTGATCGTATGATTTCTCCACCTTTTAAACTAAAAGACGGTACTTATCTAGTTTTTGCTATTGCACCTCTAGTAAAACAAATTAAAGAAAAAGCCCTAAGCAAAGGTACCAATGTAACAGTCGTAAGTATACCCGTTGAATTATTGTACATAGCTGAACTGTTAAATCTTCCTGTATTAACTCACGCAGATACTACTACTTCCGGCAAGTCAGACGTTATATTTCTAAACCCTTTGCTAGCTCGATTATTCCTATCTGCATCTACAAGATCCCCTGAAGAAGCCATGGCGACTTTTATTTCTCGTTTTAACCTAGGACCAATTTTAGAAGAAGTTAACCAGATTGTACAGGTTTATAAAAATGCATGGCAAACCCGCTTGCCCGATAAATCCGATTATATCCAACTTGATACACACCTTGCACACTTATGGGCAAAACATAGAAACTACCTAGAGAGAATAACCGGCCCTCTCTCGGCTCAGGAATTGGAACAATTAAGAAAGCTCGTTGTTAGTAATTTAGATACGACGCAGCAGCTAGAGGTACTACCCTATGCACTACCTACACTAACTAGAATAAGTGCAGGTGATAAGTGCAATACAAACTTCTGGCCGATAAGCCCAGGTAAAACATAGATACATCGATATTTAAAATTCAATCGAAAAAACTAGATACCCCACGCTTTAAAAACCTTCCATTATTCCCAAGTTATGCTACAATAACTTATGCTTTCGTTTCAAGAACTTATTGCAAAACTTAATAATTTTTGGAGTAAACATGGAGTAGTAATAGGCCAGCCTTATGGTATAGAAGTTGGTGCAGGAACATCTAACCCACTTACTGCTTTTCGCGTTCTAGGTCCTGAACCTTTTAATGTGGCTTATGTAGAACCTAGCAGGAGGCCCGCAGATGGTCGGTATGGAGAAAATCCTAATCGTTTGCAACATTATTTTCAATATCAAATTATTTTAAAGCCAGCTCCACGATTTAATACTTATCTTTATACTTCCTTGCTTGAGTATTTAGGAATTGATACTGTGCAAAATGATATTCGTTTTGTAGAAGATAACTGGGAATCACCTTCTCTAGGCGCTTGGGGATTAGGATGGGAAATTTGGCTTAATGGTATGGAAATTACTCAATAT
>JALVLD010000031.1 GCA_027033525.1 Candidatus Dojkabacteria bacterium | reverse complement strand
ATTTATTTATATTTTAATGTTTTAAATATTTTTAATGCATATTTATAGTCATCTTGCGTATCAATATCAAAAGCCCTAACTTTTACAGCCTTTAAAGGCAATAAAACTTCTATTTGTTGATACACATGCCCATCAATACATTGTATTGTATCTCTTTCGAAACAGGCTGGACCTGACCATTCATATTGACTTTTTTCTGTTCTTGAAAATTTACTAACTTGCCCATACTTATTCAAATGTAGATAAACGGCATCATCAGTTATGGTTTTACTATATGCTACATATGGCTCATTAACCTTTAAACATCTAACAACATCATCGCTATGAACCAATAAGTCCCCATCCCAGGCAACAACCAGCTTATTTGCATATCTGGAACCTAAATATAAACTCATTCCTGTTTTTGTGCTAAAGTATTCATGATTATATACAAACAAAACATCTTTTCTTGCCTGCAAGACAGTTTTTATAACATCCCTTGCCTGGAATCCAACAACAATCCGTAAATCATCCACCTCATTAAATAACTTAATCTGCCAATGAATCAACGGCTTACCTTTAATATCTATTAATGCTTTAGTTCCTCCCATACCCAATCTCGAACCAATCCCGGCGCAACTAAGAACCACCGTTTTAGAATTACTGCTTCTGAATTTAATTTGATTTAATAATTTAATAAATGTTTTCTTATGAAAAACAGCAAAGGTTGCAACAGCTAAAACGCTAGACACTGGCATACACACTAACCCGCTAGCAATCGCAACATCTGCTAATCGCATTGCTTCAGCATCGCTATTTCCTCCACCAATATAAACCACTTTTTCACCAGAATCCTGCAACCTCTTAATAACATCCTCTTTTCTGATTATCTTTTCAATTTTTTGAATAGAATCACCCTTAACAACCGCTGTCGATGTTACACTCTTGCACTTAAATTTTTTCAACAGCTTTCCTACCCACACATTAAGATTACTGCTTAACACTATACAATCATCCCTATTCTCATTGATAAAATTTACAACCTCATCAAATAATTCGGCATTGTTGAATATATCACTTGTTTTTTTTACACTATACTTTCTCAGTGTATTTACAGCACATATAAATCCCTCCTCAAATGGAATATTGCCCTGTGTTACTTTATTGGTTATTTTCTTAATTTCTGTTATTTCACCAAAACGACTCGCTATTATGGGCAATGCCTCATTTTTAATTATTGCTGTGTCTAAATCAAAAATAAATTTCATGATTATTTGCTATTGATAAACTGTTTGATTTTAAATATCGTCTTTTTTGCACCACTTTGTCTAAGTGATATCAAAAATTTTTTTATTAAAAACCATGCTTTAGATGAATAAAAAAAATATTCATCATTCTCCTTCAGGTATTTGTCTAAATATTCTTTACCAATTCTTTCATCGACAATATAATACGCATCACCAGCTGGCACACGCTCACTCTTCTTCGGCAATCTTGTCTTAAAATTTACCCCGTACATTTTTGTTAAATATGCGTCAGTATTATTAGGGCAAAAAACTTTATGCCCGGAAAATTCTATCTCTCGCACTGGAAATATCTCATCGTACTTAAACGGTTTTCTTGTTTTTGACACAAGGGAATCATTAAATGCATAATCTATATATTTTTCAGCAGATAATTTGCTATGTTTTGCTAAATACATTTCATTAAAATACTCCATAAACCTGCCCTTTTTAATCAATGCTTGATTTAATGTTTTAGATAAATATTTATTATCAAATTTATTTTTATCTTTCACAATACCACTTATAAAATAATAAGCAATATTCACAATTTTTTTATCTAATTTTATTTCTGCAATATCTAAAGATTTCATAGGAACGATA
>JALVLD010000030.1 GCA_027033525.1 Candidatus Dojkabacteria bacterium | reverse complement strand
TGCCGATAGAAGAATTATTGAGCGCAAGTTAAAGTATGTTGAGGGTTTTTTGAAGAATGGTACAAAGCCCGAATGGATTGTGATGGACGTTTTGCCGGTGTTGCCTGCAGATTTAAGGCCAATTATAGCGCTAGCAGGAGGACGCTTTGCAACTTCTGACCTAAATGATTTGTATAGAAGAGTTATAAATAGAAATAATCGTTTGAAAGAATTAATTGAGATTGGTGCTCCAGATATTATTCTTAGGAACGAAAAACGCATGCTTCAAGAAGCTGTTGATGCTTTAATAGATAATGAGCACCGTTTTAGCAGGCCAATTGTAAATAGGACCGGCGTTCCATACAAATCTTTAACTCAACTGTTAAGAGGGAAAAAGGGTAGGTTTAGAAGAAACTTGTTGGGTAAGCGCGTAGATTATTCTGGCCGTGCAGTGATTATTCCGGATACGAGCTTGAAATTGCATCAGTGTGGTTTGCCTAAAGATCTTGCGTTAGAAATATTTAAACCGTTTGTTATTCATAAATTAATAGAGCGTGGCGAAGCGGTGACAATTAAAGATGCTCAAGACTTAATAGAGGTAAAAGATGATGTGGTGTGGGATGTGCTAGAGGAGCTGTTAAAAACACGAACCGTACTTTTGAATCGTCCACCTTCCTTACATAAGTACAGCATTTTAGCATTCTATCCTGTGCTTGTAGAAGGTAGTGCTATTCGTATTAACCAGCTTGTTACTCCGGGTTATAATGCAGATTTCGATGGTGATCAAATGAGTGTTTTTGCAGTCATATCTGATGAGGCACTAGAAGAAACAAAACAAAAAATGCTTGCAAGGTACAATCTTATTAAAGTTGCAGATGGTTCCCCAATAGTAAGTTTTGGTAAGGATATGGTAATTGGCTTGTATCATTTAACTTATATGGATGAAGAGAAGGCTAAAAAATTAAAGCCAGAAAAAATAAAGAATTTTGCTAATCCAGAAGATGCGATTGCACTTTATCATTTAGACAAATTGTCGTTGCAAGAGCCAATATTGGTGATGTTAGATAACGGGGAGAGAGTACTTACTACGGTGGGGAGGGTCATTTTTAATACTTTATTACCGGATGATTTTGATTTTATAAATGAAACATTAACCAAGAAAAAAGCAAACAAGATATTACGAGAGGTGGTACTTAATTATGACATCTCCATTGTAGAGGAGTTTTTAGACAATGCTAAGTTAACAGCATTTAACTATGCAACTCTTTCTGGTTTTTCTATAAATGTATCAGACCTTACACGGTATGAGAACAAAGAAAAATTCATAAAGGAAGGCTTAGAAAAACAAAAGGAGATATATGAACAGTATGCAATGGGTTTTATGACAAAGGAAGAAAAGGATGCCGTGCTTGTTGAATTATGGCAGGACATAAAGAGCAAACTCTTTAAAGAGGTGTGGGAGCATTTACCTGATGATAATCCGCTAAAGGTACAGGTAGTTAGTGGTGCAAACGGAGATGAAGGCCAGGCAGGTCAAATTACTGCTATGCTTGGGATTGTAAATGATGTTTTTGGTAGGCCAGTAAGTGTGCCGATATTAAGTAGTTATACCGAAGGTTTAAAGGCATTTGAGTACTTTATTGCTTCTTACGGCGCACGTAAAGGTATGATCGATACGGCGTTAAATACTGCTAGAAGTGGTTATTTGGCTCGAAAATTAGTAGATGTGACTCAAGATGCAATTGTAAGAATGGAGGATTGTGGTTACGATGGACCAGGGCTAAGAGTTGCTAGAGACCAAGCACGTTCATTGCCATTTGGCGAACGTATTGTAGGGCGTTATGTTACTAGTGATGTTGTAGATCCAAAAACGAAAAAGGCAATTGTAAAGAAGGGAGAGCTAATCACGGTTGAGTTAGCAAAGAAGATTGATGCTGCTGGTGTAAATGAAGTTTGGGTGCGTAGTCCGATGTATTGTAAATCTCCGTTGGGAGTATGTCAGAAATGTTATGGTTATGATTTTGGCACCTATAAACCTGTAGAATTAGGAACAGCAGTTGGTGTGAGAGCTGCTCAGGCCGTATCGGAGCCAGCTACCCAAATGACATTAAGATCATTCCACTCAGGCGGTGCTGGTACAGATGTGGTTTCTGGTGTGCCTTTGTTATTGGACTTATTTGAAATGCGAAGTCCTAAAAGGCCTGCATTGTTAGCTCCGATGGACGGTGAGGTTATGGTTAAGGGGAAGAAATTAATTGTTGTTGGTACCAAAGAGTATCAAAAGTCATATGTAATTGCACCAGATTATGCAGTAAAAGTAAAGCATGGCGACAAGGTAAAAAAGGGAGATGTCTTGTTTGAGCTAGGAGAAGGACAAGTGATAAAGGCTCCCGCTGATGGTGTAATTGAAATAGTGGGGAATGTTTTGTATGTGAAGGGTAGCATGAAGGCTCAGGCAACTATGGATGTACCTGCATATGCCAATATACTTGTAAAGGATAAACAAAAGGTGACAAAGGGCCAAGTTTTAACCGATGGTCGTATAGATCCTAAAGAATATGCAGAGTATTTTGGAGTTGAAGCTGCACAAAGCTTTTTGTTGGACGAAATGCAGGCAGTTTATAATGAATTTAAGATGGATATACATGACGTGCATTTAGAAACAATTTTACGCCAGATGAGTAAGCTGGCAAAGATAGTTGATCCTGGGGACACTGGGCTTATTCGTGGTACATTTATAAATAGATTTTTAGCAGAAGCCAGGAACAAGTTACTTGAAAAGGAAGGAAAGAAACCAATTGTTTTTGTAAGCCGGTTATTAGGAGTCACGGTAACCGCTCTTAATGCAGAAAGTGTGCTTGCAGCCATGTCATTCCAGGAGCAGGTTAAAGTTTTAAGTGAGGCTGTGATTTTAGGGCGTAAAGATTATCTCCGCGGAATTAAGGAGAACGTAATAGTTGGCCATTTGATACCTGTTGGCGAACATGCTATAATCAACGACGTAAGTAAGTTAGATGAAATGCAAGAATAATGCCTACAATTGCGCAACTAATAAGAAAAGGGAGAAAACCAAAGCATCCTAAAAAGCCAAGGCGTCCTGCCCTTGCATTTGCTTTAAACAAGCTAAAAAATAGGGTGTCTAGGTATTTTTCACCATTTAAGAAAGGAGTGTGTACTAAAGTGTATATTATGACGCCTAAAAAACCTAACTCTGCACAACGTAAGGTAGCAAAAGTAAGGCTTTCCAATGGCGCACATATTATTGCATATATCCCTGGCGAACAACATAATTTACAAGAACACTCTGTGGTTTTAGTAAGAGGGGGGCGTAGACGGGATCTTCCAGGCGTAAAATATACAGTAGTTCGTGGAGTATATGATGCCGCAGGGGTGCCAAATAGGAAGCGAGCACGTTCTAGATACGGAGTAAAGAAAGAAGGTGATTAAATTGATATAAGTGAATAATGCGAGGTAAGAAAGCACCGGTTCGAAAACTAATACCAGATCCCGTATATGGGTCTGAGGTGGTAACCAAATTGATTAATTTTGTAATGAAAGGTGGTAAAAAATCCGTTGCTCGGAGAATAGTATACACAGCATTAGAGCTTGCAGCTAAAGAGCTAAAGGTAAAAAATCCAATAGATGTTCTAAATGAAGCTATTGCAAATATAAAGCCTAAAGTTGAGGTAAGACCGCGCAGAATAGGAGGCGCTAATTATCAGGTGCCAGTTCCTGTAGATGAGCGTAGAGGGTTAACCCTTGCTATCCGATGGTTAGTGCAGGTTTGTAGGGACAAAAAAGGAAAACCCTTTGCTGAGGATCTAGCAGAAGAGCTGGTTTTAGCCTATCAAGGTAAAGGAGAGGCTGTTCGAAAGCGTGAAATGGTAGAGCGTATGGCAGAAGCTAATAAGGCTTTTGCTCAATTTAGATATTAAACCTGCTATAAAATTATGATAAAACTTAATTTAGAAAAGCGTAAGTTAGTTGGCAAAAAGGTAAAAAGATTACGTAAGCAAGGGGTTGTGCCTGGGGCTATTGCAAGGCATAAAAAGGCCACGTTAAATGTACAGATTAAGCATAATGAGTTATTGCCTTTGCTTCGTACAAATAGGGTAGAAAAATTAGAGCTTCATATAGAGGGTGAAAAAGAACCGATCATGGCAGTGGTATCTGAGCTTGTAGTTAATCCTTTAAATAACCAAATAGAAAGCTTTTTGTTTACAGAGGTTACTCCTGATTCGCATGTAATTGTTCGTGTGCCAATAAAAACTATTGGTGAGTCGCCAGCTGTTAAAAACAATTTAGGCGTTCTTGTATTTAGTTCTAGGTATGTGCGGTTAGTCGTAAATAGTGAAAATATAGTGCCTGAGATAACATTGGATATATCGAATTTAACTGACGTTGGGCAAAGGATTTTGATTAGCGATTTAGATTTTCCCGAAGGGGTAAAACTTGCAAGTTCTAAAGATGCACAGCAAACTGTTTTAACAATTAGACCTCCACAAAAAGCAATAACTGTAGAGACCGAGGAACCTGCTGAAGGCAAGGAAGGTGAAGCTGCAGAAGGTAGCGCCGAAGGTGCGGAAGGGACTGCCTCTGAAGAAGGTGAAAAGGCAGCTGAGTAAATTGGTAGAATATGATTAAAATTTTAAGATTCTTGCTTAGATATTCTGAGATCTGACTTAAGGGAAAGCAGGTTTTTCGTTTTGAACAATTTCTTAAGGATAATATAAGGCAAAGCTTGGAAAGGTTTTTAGATATTGATAGGCAACAAATACAGTTGTATTTTTCCCAAAAGCAAGGCGAGTTAAAGATAAAAGTAAAAAAAGACGAGGAATTTAAAGCTCGTGTTTTGGATATTTTGGGTAAAGTCCCTGGTTTAGCTTGGTTTGGGAGTGTTGAGATATTAAAACCGAGGGATTTAACTTTAAGTAGTTATGTACAAACTTTAGTTAAAGTATTTGCAGCGTTTAGAGATAAGCCAATAAAATTGGAGATTAACCGCTACAATAAAGCCTTACCCTTTAATTCTCAAGATTTATTTATAGCACTTGCAAAAAAGGTTAATATTTCAAATAAAAACTTTAGTAAAGTTTTTAGAATTCTGCTCAAGGATACTAAAATTGAGTTAGTAGAATACAATAAAGGTATTGGTGGTTTGCCAGTAGGTTCTACAGGTAGAGGAATTGTACTTTTATCTGGTGGAATAGATAGTCCTGTAGCTGCTTTCCTGGTTGCCAAACGTGGGATTGCTTTTGATTTATTACATTTTTATCCAGAAGATGTAACAGAGAATAAGCTAGAAAAAATATATAAGCTAGCACAAAAATTGGCTTATTATAATCCTAGGACGCGTCTTTTTCTAGCTTTAACAGGGCATTTAAAAAATTGGATGAAGCAACAAAATTTGAATTACAAAATGGTAATTTTTAAGCGATTTATGTTAAAAGTAGCTTTAAACAAGGCCCTGCAATTGTACAAAGGAAAAGATTTTGCATTAATTTTAGGAGATAGTTTAGGTCAAGTTGCTTCGCAAACTTTATCTAATATTTTTGCAATAAATAAGGCGGTATGCGATAAGGTAGTTATATTGCGTCCTTTAGTTGCATATAATAAAACAGAAATTGTTGATATAGCTAAACAGATAGGTACTTACAATATAAGTATTTTGCCATATCAGGATTTTTGTACTGGCCTTGCAACAGGTACAATAACAAGAACTAATTTGGAAAAATTGTATGAATTTGAGAAAAATATGCCAGTAAGTATAATAGAAAATACAGTAAGTTCTATAAGGCAAGTAGAATATGGCATTTAGTTTTCTTAAAAAATTATTTAATTTT
>JALVLD010000029.1 GCA_027033525.1 Candidatus Dojkabacteria bacterium | reverse complement strand
ATGAGCCTCCCGAGCATAATGTAAAAGTAGCTGAGATGGCCTTAGAAAAGGCTAAACGCATGGTCGAATGGGGGATGGATGTGGTTATTTTAATGGATAGTATAACACGTTTGGCTCGTGCTTATAATTTAAGTATGCCTAGCAGTGGTAGAACTTTAACCGGAGGGTTTGATCCTGTAGCTTTGTATCCTCCCAAAAGGTTTTTTGGGGCAGCAAGGAATTTTGAAGAAGGCGGCAGTTTAACCATTTTAGCGACAGCCTTGGTAAATACTGGTAGCCGTATGGATGACTTAATATACGAAGAATTTAAAGGTACTGGGAATATGGAATTGCATTTAGATAGGAGTTTGGCTGAGCGCCGCATTTATCCTGCTATTGATGTTCGTAAATCAGGTACTAGACGAGAAGACCTTTTGCTAGGTGAAGGGAAGCTCCAGTATTCATGGTTGTTGCGTCGCATGCTAGATGCTTTGCAAGAACAAGGAGAGAATCCTACAGAAGTCTTAATAGAAAAGCTTAAGATGACTAAGTCAAACGAAGAATTTCTAAAAACGCTTCGTGGTTAATACGTGTTGTCAAAAGTCGGAAAGCTAACGTTGTCATCTAACCTCCGCAAGGACTAAGTTTTTGAGTGCTAGGTCACTATTTTGACACGCCTCACGTGGGTGGAATACTAGTACATGTTGTCAATTTAAAAAGGGTATGTTAGTATAGATTATGATCTATTTAAAACCTATTAAGCTTGATGTAGAAACAACAAAGGATATTTTTCCAGTGTATATAAATGAAAATACTGCCAATGAGTATGGTATAGATGAAGGGGATTTAGTTGTGGTATATATTAAAGATGTTGAAGTAGGGGCTATTGTGTATTTAACTGATACATTAGTACCAGAAGGCACAATTGGTTTAACAGAAGGAATTTGGACAAGGTATGCAGTCTCCCAGACAGAGTTGTTACCTGTGGAGATAAAAGGGCAAGCTGAGTCTGTAAAATATATTCGTGAAAAGATTTTAGGTGGGCGGCTTAACTATGCTAAGGCATATCAAATAATGGAGGATATAGTTAGTCGCAAGTTAACCCCTATTGAAATGACATATTTTGCAGCTGCTTCGTATAATCCCGGTTTTGATCAAGAAGAAATTTATAATTTAACGCGAGCTATGGTTGAGACAGGAGATGTTATAGATTTTTCTGACGTAAGTACTAAAATATTAGATAAGCATTCGATAGGTGGGGTCCCGGCTAAAGGTGTAACTCCGGTTTTGGTATCTATGCTTGCCGCCCTGGGGTATTTCTTGCCCAATACGTCTTCGCGCTCTATTACAACACCTGCTGGGACCTCTGATGTTTTAGAGGTGTTAATGCCGGTTGCCTTAAGTCCTAAAGAAATACGTGATGTTGTTACAAACCATGGTGCTTGTATGGTATGGGGAGGAGCTTTAGGCTTAGCTCCTGCAGATGATATTTTAATTCAAATAGAGAAACCCTTACATATAGAGTCTTATGACAAATTTGTAATTAGCATAATGGCCAAGAAGGTAGCCATGGGAATAACACATCAATTAATAGATTTGCCTTATGGTCGTTATGCAAAGGTGCCGTTAGAAGATATAGGGAAGGTAGAGGAAATGTTTAAGGCCTTGGCAGAAAGATTTGGGATGAAGCTAAAGGTATATGCTCGTGAGTCTTATGGAGCAGATGGATACGGTATAGGACCTGTATTAGAAGCAAGAGATATTTTGCGCATTTTGGAGAGAAAAAAAGAGCGGCCAGTTGGGATTGAGAATTTAGCGATAGATATGGCGGCTGAGTTAGTAGCATTAACTGGTGATTATTCTAAACAAGATGCAACAGTTATGTTAAGGAGCGTTTTGGAGTCAAAACGTGCCCTAGAAAAGTTTTGGGATATTGCAAAAGCG
>JALVLD010000028.1 GCA_027033525.1 Candidatus Dojkabacteria bacterium | reverse complement strand
CCTATAAACAGTGAAAAAAACAGGCTTGATAGAGTTCTTGCTAATAACAAATTGGCTGATTTAGTAAAGGCCTTAGGTTGTGGAATTGGAGAAAATCTGAACCTAGCTAAACTTCGCTATGGCAAAATTATAATAATGACAGATGCCGATGTCGATGGTATGCACATTGTTACTTTGGTTTTAACCTTTTTTTACAGGTATATGCGTCCTTTAATAGAGGCTGGTAAAGTTTATGTAGCACAGCCACCACTTTTTAAAGTTGAGATAGGAAAAGAAAAGTACTGGTTCTTATCGGAAAAACAAAAAAATGATTTTATTAGCCAAATGCTTGCTAAAGGTAAAAAAATAAAAAATGTTCAAAGATTTAAAGGTTTAGGGGAAATGAATCCAGAGCAATTATGGGAAACTACAATGAATCCTAAGACACGCGTACTTAAACAAGTACGTATAGAAGATGCTGAAGAAGCAAACAAAATCTTTGATATGTTAATGGGTTCTGAAGTCCCACCAAGGAGGCGATTTATTCAGCAGTTTGCTAAATTCGCAATTTTGGATGTATAAACTTTATGTTATAATTCTTGCAGCCGGCGGTAGCTCAACTGGCAGAGCAGAGGTCTGTAAAACCTCTGGTTGGTGGTTCGAGTCCGCCCCGCCGGATTTTTTTATTTTCAAAACCCACTAGGCATGAAACTGTTAATTCAACGTGTTAACCAAGCCGAAGTGAAGGTAGAAGGGATAACAGTTGGTAAAATTTCTAAAGGTTTGTTAGTCTTTGTTGGTTTTTGCAAGCAAGATAATTTAAAAATTTTAGACAAAGTGGTACGCAAGTTGATAAACTTACGGATTTTTCATGATAACCAAGGGAAAATGAATTACTCCTTGGCAGATATAAAAGGCGAGCTTTTGATAGTTTCGCAATTTACTTTGTGTGGAGTTATAAAAAGTGGGACAAGACCGTCATTCTCTAATGCTTTAGAACCCGAAAAAGCACGCCTTTTATACGAAGAATTTGTAAAAAAGTGCGAAATGTTTATTCCCCGTGTACAAACTGGGAAATTTGGAGCTTATATGACAATACATTTAATTAATGACGGGCCAGTAACATTTCAATTGGAATTTTAATCTTCTAAGGGAAGTCTTTTTATTGCAAATCGTGCATACATATTAAAAGGCATATATTTACTTACAATTAAAATTGAAGCCATTTTAACATCTTGTATCCAACCTCTAAGGCCATATTTCTTATATTTCATTGCGTGATTAAACACAACTGTCGCATAAAAGACAGGGATTTTATTCTTATAGTGCCAATAATTAAGATAACTTTCTAGTAAATACCCCTTAGCTCCAAAATGATTCTTAGAGAATTCTTCTAAAGCTTGTTTTAGTTGTTTTGTTGGTAATAGGCGTGTGCCACTTATAACTCGGGTAGTTACGAAATCAATAAGATTTTTCCTATTTTCAAAATTAATCATAAATTTGTTTAATCGGTAATAAGCATAGAAATAAGATTTTAAAATTGAGGTTATACTTTCAAACTCTAAATCTGCATCAGTAAGTAGAACATATTTCGTTTTAATATGTTCAATTCCAGTTAAAACAGCTGCTAGTTTACCCTTGTTTTTAGAATGTTTTAAAACTTCAAGTCTTGGATATTTTTGGGACAATTCCTGCAATTCTTTGTATGTATTATCTTTAGATCCATCATCTACTACAATAACACTAATTCCAGCTTTTAAAAATGGAGTGGCTGCTTTTTGTACACGTCCTTCTTCGTTATAAGCAGGTATTAAAACAGTAAGCTCGTCAAGTATAACATCAGAAAATCCCTTGGGTTTAATATCTATATTAAATTTATTCTCCACTACTGGTATATAACCAACCGGATAATAGGCAAATTTTTGTGCAAGTAGTTCTTTTGCCTTTTCAATAAATACATTACGTCCGTCAAACAGGTTACGTTTTTTAAGTAAGCTAGCAACTTTGCCTAAATCAGCATCTTTGTATTCTTGCCATTCTGTAAGTAACACTAAAGTAGAAGCATTAGCTGTCGCCTCATACTTATCTTTCACAAACTTTATGTTGGGAGAATTTAGTATATTTTTAGCGTTAGCTATTCCTTGGGGATCGTGAATTTTTAGGTTAAACCCAGCAGAAGCCAAATATTTTACAATTTCTAAGGCAGGAGACTCGCGCACATCATCTGTGTTAGGTTTAAATGTTATTCCCCAAATTCCGAGCGTATGTTCTTTTGGATATTTGAAATATCTAATAATTTTATGTGCAAAATTTAACATTTGTTGACTATTTACTAATAAGGTACTTCTTAAAAGTATAGGAGAGACCCCAACACTTTCTGCAAAGTCAATAATAGCTTTAACATCCTTTGGAAAACAACTACCTCCGAATCCAATTCCTGCATTTAAAAATTGCATTCCAATACGCTTATCTGTACCTATTCCATGTTTTACATGTTCAACATTTGCACCGACTTTTTCTGCAATACGAGAAATTTCGTTAATAAAACTTATTTTGGTTGCAAGAAGTGAATTAGCAGCATATTTTGTAAGTTCGGAGCTATAAGGATCCATTATTAAAATGGGGACTCCTTGCTTTTTAAAATACTCGTATATACTCAGCATAACATTTGTGGCTTTATCGCTAAAGGCCCCAATTACAATACGGTCTGGATAAAAAAAATCGTGAATTGCATTTCCTTCTCGTAAAAATTCTGGGTTGCTAACAACATCTATTTGAGAAGCTAAGTTACCTTTCTTACGTTTTGCAAGTTCCCCAAGGATAATATTTTTTACTTTTTCGGCAGTTTTTACGGGGACAGTGCTTTTATTAACTATTATTAAAGGCTTGTTTATATTTTCTCCAATCTCTTTTGCAACATTAAAAACATAAGATAGATTAGCACTGCCGTCAGGATTGCTAGGAGTACCTACAGCAATATAAATTACATCAACAATATTGACGATTTCTTTTATTGAAGAAGAAAAATGGAGTTTTGATTTATGTTTTAAAATTAACTCGTCAAGTCCTGGTTCATATATTGGGGATTTACCTTGTTTAAGTAGCTTAACTTTCCTGTTATCTATATCTACGCCCCATACTTCATGTCCAATAGCAGCAAGCCCAACAGCAGTAACCACTCCTACGTATCCTAAACCCACTACGCCTATTTTCATTAATTGATTATAATGTATAATATCTAAACCTACAACTAATTTATTAAAAACATTTTAAAATGGCAACAATTTATGTAGTTGGCCACAAAAATCCTGATACAGACGCAACAGTTGCTCCAATAGTAGCCGCATGGTATTTAGGATTAAAAGATAAAGAAAACACCTACGTTCCAGTTATTTATAATCAACCAAATAAAGAAGCAGTATTTGTACTTAAATACTTTGGCTTTAATTTACCTCAAGAAAAACAATCGTTTAGCCCAGGAGATAAAATTGTAATTGTTGACACTACAAATCCTGACGAGTTGCCTGATTTAACAGATGTAGAAGTACTCGCTGTATTTGATCACCATAAACTTGGAGGGCTAAAAACAAGTAAACCTCTTACTGCCTTTATATTTCCTTTAGGGTCAACAACTGCAGTATTGTTTAAATATTTTAAAGCAAATAGGCTTGGTTGCAAAAATTTAGATCCCAAAATTGCTGGACTTATGGCAGCAGGAATAATTTCTGACACTTTAAATTTGCAAAGCCCAACAACAACTGATTTTGATAAGCAAGCACTAAAAAAACTAGTTGAAATTGCAGGTATAAGAGATGTAGACAAATTAGCCTCTGAAATGTTTGATGCTAAATCAAGTTTAGAAGGGCTAACACCTTTAGATATACTAAAATATGACGCAAAGGAATACACTTTTGGAAATAAGAAAACACTAGTGGCCGTTTTTGAAACAGTAAAACCAGAAAAATTGTTTGATATCTATGATAAGTTGCAGGATGCAGCTAACAAATTAAAGACAAATGAAGGATATGATGCTGTATTTTTCTTTGTAATAGACATATTAAAGCAAACAGGCTTTTATATGCGGGTAGGTGAGTTTGAAGATAAAACTATTGCTTCTGGCTACAATGTAGAAGTTCCCCAAGATGCAATGTTTATAGAATTAACAGGTGTTGTTTCTAGGAAAAAACAAATAGTACCGGTGCTAGAGGCCTATGTGAAGTAACAAAATCCAGCTATCTCTTTATTGCACCAGATGCATTTAAATCTTACATTTTTGTTGATAAAACGCTTAATTATGTTTATAATGAAGCATGCAAAAGAAATACATATCATATATTCTTGCAGGCTTGGGATTAATAATAGCAGGACTATTAGCTTATTTTATAACAGGTTTTTTTGTTAAACCTAAAACAGTTACCATTGATACAACAAAAGGACTAGCCAGTCAAAAGGTTAAAGATCTGCAACCAACAGAAATTAGTATCACATCGTTTAAAACGTATATAGAAGTTACATTTAACACAGCATCTAAAACTTTTGCCTATGTTTATATAACATTTGATCCTGAGGAGAAATTTACTGATGTACTTAAGCTATTAAAAGAAGGCGAAGCCCAAAGTTATGCTGGTATGTGGTATAAACAGCAAGAATCAACTCCCTCAACTAAACATACAGTACATATACCGCTTAAAGATTTACCGGCCGGTAAGGCTAATGCTTATATGTATTTATTGTTAGAGTGGGGTAATTATTATATACCTTATGGAGAACAAACAAGTCCGGTGACTGGTCCGTTAACTGCGTGGACAATAAGTCTAAATAATAACAAATAACTATGTATGAGTTTGAATTAGAAGAAAAGGCGAATAAAACTAAAACTAAATTGTTTATTTTATTGTATGTAATTTTGTTAATAGCAACCATTGTTATGGGGGCTGCAGTTAAGTTACAACAAATTAAAAGTTACGAGCTCAAGCACACTTCATCAAAAAAGATTTGTAAAGCTTGTATCAGCGGTAATCTTACTGTACCAGTGAAGAACGGACCTAAATCAACACCAACAATTAGCATAAACAAAACCCTTGAAGGGTTGGATGTACAACTAAAAACAACTCCTTGTATAGGGCCTGTCGACAAGCTAGATATAACTTTAAATATTACAAATACATTAAGAGAGGATCTGCCCCTAGAAAAGGCAATGTTCATCATTCCGGCTGGTTTTGAATACGTTGCGGATAGTGCAAAGGTAAATGGAACATCGGTCCCCATTTCTAATTTAGAGATAGAGCAATACTCTCAAGCTCTAAATATATCTATAAAAATCTTAGCTGATTATCTACCTCTAAAGGTTGGTAATAAGTTGCTGGTTTCCTTAAGTGTACAAAGTTCTGGCACGAAGGAGGGAACTTATAAGATAGAAACAAATATAACAGCCACTAATTATGAGCCCCTGGAAGGGATTGTAACTACCTTTAAGGTTAATTCTACATGCGCCCAAAATACTCCTACTACGACTGCCACTTTACCACCAACCATGTCGCCGACGCATACCACAATGCCGACTAATCCCCCCACAACAACTGTTACTCCGCCAGAAACCGGCATCATTGAAGTGGTTAGCGTAATAATTACACTCTCAGGAATAGTTTTAATTGCTTTGGGCGTAGACTTATATTTAGCTGGCTATAAGATCAAAGTACTTGCACCCGTCTACAATGCTTTAACAAGATTAGATTACAAGATTCGTACTCAAATTTTTAAACTTAAGGATCCTATATCTTACTTTGAATTAAAATTACGAAATCGTATAAAGCGCTCAAGAAAACGTAAGAAAGCAACTAGAATAAAAAACAGGAAGAAATAATATAAAAAAATTACTTATGTTAGATATAAAATTCATCGTAAACAAGCCGGAAAAGGTTAAGCAAACCATCAT